>CAZDFB010000023.1:0-21298 GCA_964504605.1 uncultured Oscillospiraceae bacterium
GCTTGGGAGCTTCAGGCTGCTTGGGAGCCTCGGGCTTCTTTACCGCGGCAGGAGCCTTGGGCTTGGAGCGGGAGGCGGAGCCCAGAGCGGACTTGGGCTTTTCCGGCTCGGCGGGAACGGGATCAGGAGCCTCATAGGCCACCTGAACCTTGGCAGGCTGGGCACCGAAGCCCAGGAAGCCGGTCTTTGCCTGCTGGAGGACGGTGACGGTAACGCTGTCACGGTCCATTCCCAGCTGGGTAAGTGCGGATTCAATGGCAAGGTCAATGGTCTTGCCGGTGGTAATAATGGTCTTTTCCATTACTTATTCCTCCGTAGAATTGGAAGCGTAGCGGTTGGGGTCATAGTTACGGCCCTTGCAGTAAGGACGGCTGGGGATACCGGACATGACGGTCTTTTCCTCCGTCTCTTCCTCCTGGATGCCCTTCTTGGCGGCGTATTCCCGGGCCGCAGCAGCCTTGGCGGCAGCTTCCTCGGCCTGCATCTTCTTCTGCAGCTTCTTCTTGCTGGTATTTTCGGTAATGCCGTCGGGGTTGGCAGCCCGCTTCTCAGCGCGGATGCGCTCCTTTTCAGCCTCCAGCCGGTCGGCCTCCAGGGCCTTCTGCAGCCGGATGGCATCCTCGGCATCATAGATCTTGCGGTAGCGCTTGGTCATGATGGTGTCGGAGACCGTGCTGTAAACACCGCCGATAAACCAGTAAAGGCTCAGGCCGGCGGAAACGCCGAAGCCGATGAACAGCGACATAATGGGCATCATCCACATCATCATCTTGCTGGTCTGGGCAGACTGGGAATTGGCGGCGACCTCCTTATCCTGAACACCCTTCTCGTTGGTGATAACGGAATCGTTGGTCTTCTGGCTGATCCACATCTGCAGCACCTGGCTGCCAGCGGACAGGCAGGGAATCAGGAACGCGCCGATATTGGCCCAGCTCCACACGTCCCATGTCCAGAACTTCCACTCGGGAACACCACCCAGGTCGATGCCCAGGAAGTTAAAGTTAATGCCCTCCAGCGTAGCGGCGCTGATGTCGGGGAACTTCTCCAGCAACTGGGGCGCGAACTTTGTAATGGCACTGGCGGCGAAAACCTCGTCATAGTAGGTATTGCCGAACATTTCGGGTGCCAGCTCCTTGATATAGCTGACAATCTGCGCAGCCATATCCGCGCTTTCGCCCAGAATGTAGGTAATGGGCTGACGGATAACGGTGTACAGGGGGAACAGAATCAGCAGGGGAATCAGGCTCCACAGGCAGCCGCCGCAGCCCATATCCGCGCCTTCTTCGCGCTGGAGGGCCTGAATGGCTTCGTTCTGCTTCTGCTGGTCATTGGCATACTTCTTCTGAAGCTCCTGGATCCGGGGCTGGAGCCGGGACATCTTCATCATGCTCTTCTTGGACTTGGCCCGCATAGGCACCAGAATGGTCTGCACAATGAGGGCAAAGATGATCATCGCCACACCGTAGTTGCTGGTCAGGGAGTAGAGCTGACCCAGCAGCCAGCCAAAGGGAACGGTGATGATATCGCTTAGCTGAAATGCGAGAAACATTGACATATCTCCTTTTCGATAGTCATGGCACGGGGTCGTACCAGTCACTGTGGTTAAAGGGATTGCACCGGCAAAGCCGCTTAAAGGCCAGCCAGCCACCCTTTATGGCCCCGTATTTGCTGATTGCCTGGTAGGCATAGGCGGAACAGGTTGGGCGAAACCGGCACACAGCCGGCGTACAGCTGGAAATATACTTCTGGTAAAAGCGGATCAGGGCAAGCATGATTGTTTTCACGAAACCACCTCGCTGCACCCGATGTTCACTGTTCTTTCAGGATCCCGGCCTTTTTGGCAAGGGACAGATAGCTGTCCGTCAGGATACCGAAGTCACAGCTGATGGCCCGGGCCCGGGCCACTACCACAATGTCCCAGCCGGGCTGGAACCGGTCCTCATTCAGGCGGTAGACCTCTCGGAGCCGTCTGCGGACCCGGTTGCGGATATGGGCCTTTCCCAGCTTCTTGCTGACGGTGATTCCCACCCGGTTGCCGCCGGTGCGGTTGCGCCGGGCGTAGAGCACGAGGCAGGAATTGGCGTGACCGCTGGTGCGGTAAAGCCGCTGGAAAATATGGTTGAGTTTTAGTGAGCTGGAAAATTTCATAAAAATCATTCCCTTTCAGGGGCCCTTCGGGAGCCGGGCAAATGAATCCCGATAAAAAGGGAGCGGGGCGAATCTGTTCGCCCCGCTGCAGCTCCCGTTTCGCTTTCGCGCGTTAATATTCCGAT
The DNA here is from genome assembly GCA_964504605.1 of uncultured Oscillospiraceae bacterium. GTDB lineage: Bacteria > Bacillota > Clostridia > Oscillospirales > Oscillospiraceae > Faecousia. The sequence continues at coordinate 2,274 of CAZDFB010000023.1, forward strand.
GTGTATTCACCCACGGAGCGGCACTCAGGCGGACAGAACCTTGCGGCCCTTGGCACGACGGCGGGCCAGAACCTTACGACCGTTGGAAGTAGCCATTCTCTGGCGGAAACCGTGAACCTTGGAGCGGTGACGGCGGCTGGGCTGGTAGGTACGCTTCATTACAATACACCTCCTAAAATTTCATCTATGCTCGACAGCCGGAAGGCTGCAGCAACACATACCAATCGACCATATATGGTCATACCAGAGCATTATAACCTAATTTTCCCCGCAGGTCAATATTTTTTTCAACTTTTTTCAAAGAAAGCAGCCCTCCGCCCGGCTGCCGCCGGAAAAGGCCCTCTCCCGGGCAAAAAGTTGGGAATAGTAGATAAATCTTGCAATTATCACCGATCTATGGTAGAATGGTCGAATGGAAAATATGCAAATTTTGTCAAGGAGGGGAATTGCTTGAAGCACCGGATACTGTCTGCGGTCTTGTGCTGCCTTTTGGTGGTGGGGTGTGCTCTGCCCGTTTTTGCCGAAAGCAGCGCCCCCTATGTGGATAATATCACCACCGTCACCTCCGACGGCGGCTGCCGGGTCACCCTCCAGGTGGACATCCATCTGGATACCATTGTGGACAATCTTACCTTTCCCCTGCCCGCCGATGCCAAAGACGTGAAGCTGAACGGCAGTTCCGTCCGGGCCAGCCGGTCCGGCGGGGTCCTCCAGGTGGACCTTTCCGGGGTAGTCGGGAGCTATATCGGGGACTACACCCTGCGTTTCGACTATTCCATCGACGAGGTGGTTACCTATGCCGATAAAAAGCTGACCCTGGAGCTTCCGCTGCTGTGCGGCTTTGCCTACCCCGTCAATTCCATGGAATTTTCCGTGAATATGCCCGGCGAGGTGGACACCCGCCCCTATTTCACAGGCAGCTACCGCCAGAGCACCATGGAATCCATTATGACCATCAGCACCAAGGGCAGCCTGATCTCCGGCACGGTGAATGCCCCCCTGGACGAGCTGGAGACGGTGACCATGACCATGGAGGTCTCCACGGAAATGTTCCCCACGGTGAGCACCTTCCAGCGGGAGGGCAACCCGGAAATCGTGCCCATGCTGATTATCGGGGCGGTGGCCCTGCTCTATTGGCTGCTTACCATGCGGGCCTTCCCCTTCCTGCGGACCCGCCGGGCCACACCGCCGGAGGGCGTATCCGCCGGTGAACTGGGCTGCCGGCTGACCTTCACCGGGGCCGACCTGACCATGATGGTCTTCAATTGGGCCCAGCTGGGCTATCTTCTGATTCATGTGGATGAAAACCACCGGGTAATTCTCCATAAGCGGATGGAAATGGGCAACGAGCGGAGCCTGTTTGAGGTAAAGGCCTTTAAGTCCCTCTTTGGAAACAAGCGGATGGTGGATGGCACCGGCTATCAGTATGCCCGGCTGTACCGCTCCCTGAGCCGCCAGATTCCCGGCGAGCGGGCTATGAGCACCGCCTCCTCCGGAAACCGGAAGGTGTTCCGTCTGCTCAACTGTGCCATCCATGCCATAGCCGGTGTGTGCCTTGCCATGAATATGACCGGTCAGGAATTTCTTCAGGTGGTGCTGGCAATCCTGCTGGGCGCTTTCGGCGCGGTCAGCGCCTGGAAGATTCAGGGGGGTATGCTCCATATCCATCTGCGCACCCGGCAGCCCCTGCTGCTTGCCGGTATTCTGGGTGCCCTGTGGCTGCTTATCAGCATCTGGGCCGGAGTGTTCCTCATCGGACTGCTGACCCTGCTGGTTCAGATCATTGCGGGCCTCGCCAATGCCTATGGCGGTCGGCGCAGCGACATGGGCCGCCAGAACGCCTACGCCATTCTGGGCCTGCGCAGCTTCCTGAAAACCATCTCCAAGGAGGAGATTCACAAGCTCAGCAAGCCGGACCCGGAGTATTTCCACAATATGCTCCCCTATGCCCTGGCTCTGGGCGTGGAGCTGCCCTTCGCCAAACGCTTCGGCAAGCGGAAGCTGCCGCCCTGCCCCTACCTGATTTACGGACGGAAGACCGGTCACCAGAGCGCCGAAAGCCTTGCCCGCCAGATGCGGGAGGCGGCACAGATTCTGGATGCCCGGCACAGACGTATGGAGTGGGAAAAATTTGCGGTGGTCCGCATTCGGTAATAAAAACGGTAAAAAAGGTGCGCGGAAGCATTTTTCGCGCACCTTTCCTTATTCGTCGTAATCGGGGGAAACGGGGGTCACCACCGGTGTTCCGTCCCGGTTCAGCAGGGGGGTCAGGCCCCCCGCATAGCCGCTGACGTGCCACAGATAGTTGACGCCGGTTCTGGTATCCACCCAGATTTCATTGGAGCCGAAGGCTCCTTCGGAGTAGACCTTGATAAAGCGTTTTTCTGCCATTTTTTTCTCCTTTTACTTCTCCCGGGTGCCCTCCACCAGGCCGTTAGCCAGGCCTACCAGGCCCTGCATTTCGGAAGGAATGATAATCTTGGTGGCCTTGCCGTCCGCAATCTTTTCCATGGCCTCGATGGACTTGAGCTTGATGACCTGGTCATTGGGGGCCTTCTCATTCAGCAGTGCCAGAGAATCCGCCAGTGCCTGCTGGACAGCCCGGATGGCCTGGGCTTCGCCGTCGGCCCGGAGAATGGCGGCCTGCTGCTCAGCCTCCGCCCGGAGAATGGCAGCCTGCTTTTCCGCGTCCGCCTGAAGAATGGCGGCTTCCTTTTCGCCCTCGGCAACCAGAATGGCGGACTTCTTCTGGCCCTCGGCCTGGATGATGGCCTGGCGGCGTTCCCGCTCTGCCTTCATCTGCTTTTCCATGGAGCTCTGAATATCGGCGGGAGGCAGAATGTTCTTCAGCTCCACCCGGTTGACCTTAATGCCCCAGGGGTCGGTAGCCTCATCCAGGATGGCGCGCATCTTGGTGTTGATAATGTCACGGCTGGTCAGCGTTTCGTCCAGTTCCAGGTCACCGATGATGTTACGCAGTGTGGTAGCGGTCAGCGTCTCCATAGCCGCCATGGGATGCTCCACGCCGTAGGTGTACAGCTTAGGGTCCGTGATCTGGAAATACACCACAGTGTCAATCTGCATGGTAACGTTATCCTTGGTGATAACGGGCTGGGGAGGATAGTCCAGCACCTGCTCCTTCAGGGACACCTGCCGGGCAATCCGGTCAATGAAGGGCACCTTGAAGTGCATACCCACGCTGTGAACCTCATGGAAAGCGCCCAGCCGCTCAATCACATATGCCCGGGACTGCTGAACCACATAGATATTGGAAATTACAATGAGCAAAAAAACGGCGATCAGAATACAGATTACAATAATGGGACCCATAAAATTACCTCCATTTACATTTTTCGATTGATTTTACTTGCCTGCGCCGCAGGCTTCCTTCTTTTCCGTCACCGGAGTCACGAAGGCCTTCACACCCTCGATCCGGTCCACGCAGACCCGTGTGCTCTTCCCGATGGCATCGCCGGATGTACTTCTTGCCGTCCAGTACATGGCACCGACCTTCACCTGACCGGCAGCCGTCACGTTGTCGATATCCTCGGTGACGATTCCCGTGGCTCCGATCAGGGAATCCACATTGGTCTTCGTGATTTTCGGGGTCACATATTTGCGGGTGATGGGGCGAAGCGCCGCCAGAAGCGCCACAGAAACCGCCAGAAAAGCACCGGCCTGAATGCCAATGTTCACCTGCAGCAGGCTGAGGATCAGTGCAGCCAGGGAGCCTGCCGCAAACCACAGGGAAACCAGCGACACCGTAGAAGCCTCCACCAGCAAAAACACAATAATCAGCACCAGCCATACAACAGCCCAAATCATATTGTAGCCTCCTTTCTCTTGGTGATGATTACAGTCTACCAGAAAATTGCCCGCCGGTCAATTGACGGAATGGGCAAAAAGCGCAAATTTGGCCCTCTTTTTCGTGATTTTTCACGCACTCTATATATAAAAACGACCATAATTTTCAAAAATGGAAAAAACAGGCACCCATATTCGGATTCTTTTCACTATTTGTGTCCATTAAATTGTGTTTCATGGTCATTTGACCATTTAAAAATAACGCAGCATTTCTTTTTTCACTCTTTATAATTCGGTGTTTTTTCTATTTTTCATTCTTTATTTTTCTGTTTTTGTTGATTTTTTTCGGATAACTTGTAATTTTTGTTTCACATTTCTGTATCCTTAAAAAAGGCATCGCCGTGCCCCGAAAAAGCAGGGCACGGCGATCATTTTCTGATTTTTTACCGGACAAAGGCGGTGGACAGTGTGGTGGACCAGCTTTCGCCGGGCTGGATGATGTCCGCCGCGGGCTTGTCGGCCCAGTCGTAGCCTCCGTCCTCGGGGCTGGGCAGGCTGTTCCAGGGCTCGATGCACACAAACTTCGGCACGCCGGGCTTGGACCAGAGCAGGGTATAGGGGAAGGCCCGGATGGAGCAGACCACGCCTCTGCCGGAATCCTTCTCATACAGTCCCAGCGTGTTTGACCGGAGGGAGGCCATGCAGTGGGAATCCTCCGCGAACAGATTTTCGTCCAGGGCGATGGTGTTGATATTGTGGCCCAGGTAATAGGTGTTGCCGTGGATCAGGCCCTTGGGCAGGGTTCCCAGGCACAGGGGAGACTCCAGCTTGTCAAACCGGAGCTCATAGTCCTGATAGGTGTGCTTGTCGTCGAAGGGCAGCGCAAAGGCGGGATGGAAGCCGATGCCGAAGGGCATCTCCTCCTCGTCCTGATTTTCCACCATCAGGGTGTGGTGGAGCACATCCCCCTCAATGGTAAACGCGGACATGAGCCGGAAGTGATAGGGCCAAACCGCCAGCGTTTCGGGGGTATCGGTAATCTGCAGCACCAGGGTATCCGCGGTCTGGGCAACGAGGCTGTGCTCCATGGTCCGGGCAAAGCCGTGCTGGGCGGGGCTGAGATACTCCTTGCCCTTGGCGATCATCTTGCCGTCCTTCAGCTTGCCACAGTAGGGGAACAGGATGGGTGCGTGGTAGCCCCACACCGATTCATCCGCCTGCCACATATGCTCAACGCCGTCGTCCTTGTGGATTACGCTCTTGACCTGAGCGCCGAAGGTGGTAACGGTGACCTTCAGCTTTTCATTTTCGATGATATATTCCATTTTTCGCTTCCTCCGATTTTAATAATTTTCTCTTTTATCCCATAGTCAGCTTCCAAGACCAGTAGGCCAGCACGGCGCAGCCCAGAACAATCCGGTACACGCCGAAGGCCGAGAAGGAGTGCCGCCGCACATAATCCATCAGCCCCCTGATAACCACCAGGCTCACAAGGAAGCTGACCAAGCAGCCCACAATCAGGACCCAGATTTCCATTTGGATGATTCCGCCGCCGGAAAGGATGAATTTCAGGCCCTTTATGGCGCTGGCGCCCACCATGGTGGGAATTGCCATAAAGAAGCTGAATTCCGCGCCGGCACTGCGTCCCACTCCCAGCAGAATAGCACCGAGAATGGTGGAGCCGCTGCGGGAGGTACCCGGCACCAGGCTCAGGCACTGGAACAGGCCGATCATCAGGGCCGTGCGGTAGCTGATCTGGTGCACATCCTGAATTTTCAGCTCTTTTCCGGCGTTTCTCCGCTCCACCAGGATAAAGGCCACACCGTAGACAATCAGGGCAATGGAAACCACCACGCCGTTGTGCAGGTGGGTCTCCATCCAGTCGTCCAGCAGCACGCCCAGCACACCGGAGGGAATAATCGCCACGCAGACCTTGAACCACAGCTGCCAGGTCCGGTTCTTTTCCTCCCGGCTTTTTCCCGGGGCGAAGGGGTTGAGCTTATGGAAGAACAGAACCACCACCGCCAGAATGGCCCCCAGCTGGATTACCACCTCGTACATATCCAGGAAGCCCGGGGTTTCCACCTTCAGGTTGATGAATTCGTTCAGCAGGATCAGGTGACCCGTGGAGGACACGGGGAGCCATTCCGTAATTCCCTCCACAATGCCGAATAAAACGGCCTTCAAAATTTCAATCATGTTATGTTCCTTTCCGGGATTTGTTTTTTCTATGATACCCCCAAACGCGGACAATTGCAAGCAAAACTTGTCCGTTCACAAATTGGGGCCTAAGTCTTTACAATTTGTTCATGCGAATACGGTTTTTTGCGGTATAATTATGATAATCACAAAGAAAATCAAAATCAGGAGGAATACACCATGGCTGTTTCCGTTCTGGTCGTGGAGGACGACCGCAATATTGCCGAGCTTCTGCAAATGTATCTGGAGAAGGAGGGCTACGCCGTTACCGTCGCCAACGATGGCGGTCAGGGCCTTGCCAAATACCGCTCCATCAAGCCCGATCTGGTGCTTCTGGATGTTATGATGCCCGTTATGGACGGCTGGAGCGTCTGCAAGGCCATCCGTGCCGAAGCCCAGACCCCCATCATCATGCTCACTGCCAAGGGTGAGACGGATGATAAGGTCACCGGCCTGAAATCCGGTGCCGATGACTATGTAACCAAGCCCTTTGAAATGAAGGAGGTCCTTGCCCGGATTGAGGCGGTGCTTCGCCGCACCTCCGGCGTTTCCGCTGAGAAGAAGGCCCGCCGCCTGGTTTTCGACAAGCTGGTAATCGACATGGATGCCTTCGAGCTGACAGTGGACGGTAAAAAGGTGGATACACCCCCCAAGGAGATGGAGCTTCTTTTCTACCTGGCATCTTCCCCCAACCGGGTCTATACCCGCAATCAGCTTCTGGATGAGGTCTGGGGCTTCGACTATTTCGGTGACAGCCGCACCGTGGATGTCCACGTCAAGCGCCTGCGTGAAAAGCTGGAGGGCGTTTCCGAAAGCTGGAGTCTGAAAACCGTCTGGGGCGTGGGCTATAAGTTCGAGGTTCTTTGACCCCGGCCTGATTGGGCTGTGCAAGGCTGTCAAATGAATTTGCAGCCGCAGACCTTCACAAAGCAAAAAGCGCTCCCAGAACGCCCAATCCGGATTACGCTTTTCCGTAATTAACCTGTCCATTCGAGGTGCTTTACACAATGAAAACCACCTTCAGCCGTACCTTTTCCACGGCTGCCACCATTTTGCTGCTGGCCCTGCTTCTGCTGGGAATCTCCTTCCGCTTTCTCGTGAAGGATTATCTGACGGAGAGCACCGTCTCCAATCTCCAGCAGGATGCCTCCGTCATGGCGGATTTAGCCGCCTCCTATTCCATTGAGGCCTCCCTCAGCAGCCGGGATTTCCTGCTGAATCTGGATATTGCCTCCCGGGTATCGGATTCCGACGCGGTAATCTGCGATGCCAACGGCGTGGTCATTCTCTGCTCCGACGCACTCTTCGGCTGTGAGCATCAGGGTCTGCAGGTCAATCGGGATTACCTGCAAAAGGTCCTGAAAAACGGCGGCGATACCTCCACCGGCATCATCCGGGGACTTTACGCCGACCGGCGCTATGTTGTCTCCGTTCCCATTCTCAATGAGGAGGGCACCGTGGCCTCCGGCATCGTCATCGTCTCCACCCCCACCGCTGCCACCTCCTCCATTCTGGGAAAGATTTCCAATATTTTTCTTTCCGTTTCCATCATTGTCGTGCTCATGGCGGTGCTGGCAGTCAGCGCCTTCGCCCGGAGTCAGAGCCGCCCCATGAAGGATCTTGCCAACGCGGCCTATCATTTTGGTCACGGTGACCTGGATGCCCGGGTCAAAATCACCGAGGACTATTCCGAGGAAACGGAAAAACTGGCCCTTGCCTTCAACAATATGGCTACCGAGCTGCAAAAGAGCGAATATCAGCGTCAGGAATTTGTTGCCAACGTGTCCCACGAGCTGAAAACCCCCATGACCACCATTTCCGGCTATGTGGACGGCATTCTCGACGGCACCATTCCCCCCGAGCGTCAGGATTACTATTTGCATATGGTGTCCGACGAAACCAAGCGGCTCAGCCGCCTGGTGCGCAGTATGCTGGATATCTCCCGGCTCCAGGGCGAGGGCGGCATCCCCGATGAGAAGAAGATGCACTTCGATCTGGAGGAATGCGCCGGTCAGGTGCTGATTACCTTTGAGCAGAAAATCAATGCCAAGAAGCTGGATGTGGACGTGGATTTCCCGCCCCACCCGGTTTATACTTTCGCTGAGCAGGATTCCGTGACCCAGGTCATTTATAATCTGATCGATAACGCCGTGAAATTCTGCCCGGAAGGAAATACCCTGGGTCTCAGAATCCGGGAAGGCGGGGGAAAGGCCTATGTTTCCGTCAGCAACGCCGGCGAGACCATCCCGCCGGATGAGCTGCCCCTGGTTTTCGACCGGTTCCACAAGACGGATAAATCCCGCTCCCAGAACCGGGACGGCTGGGGCCTGGGCCTGTATATCGTGAAAACCATCGTCAATTCCCACGGCGAAAATATCTCCGTCACCAGCCGGGATGGTAAAACCGAATTTACCTTCACCATGCCCCTGGTCAATTAAGTCCTTTTTGTGAGGTCATTTCTATGGACAAACGCAAGCACAACTATACAGAGCCCTGGGATGATGGGATCTATGAGACCGGGCGGACCCGTCCGCCGAAAAGTCACGGCAGCGCCATTGCCCTTCTGCTTTTTCTGGTGATTTTTCTCACCAGCATTCTGGGCACATTGAGCTTTCTGAATATCCGTATGATCCGGCAGCACAATGAGGAGAGTGACAACAGCGGTATTGCCATTTCCTTCTCCGATTCCAATGATGAGGATACCCCCCTGGACCCCTCTGCCGCTGCTGAGGGCAGGCACCCCAACAGCAGTGTTTCCATCGATATTCAGGGAACCCCCGAGGCCCTTCCCAATACGGTGGATACCGAGGGTGCCATCAGCTGGCAGGAGGTTTATAAGCAGAATATTCCCTCCGTTGTGTCCATCAGCTGTCTGACGGACACCGGCAGCGCCAGCGGCACCGGCGTCATTCTTTCGGAAAAGGGCTATATCGTCACCAACAGCCATGTGGTATCCGATTCCACCCAGGTCACCGTGCTGCTTTCCGACGACCGGCACTTCACCGCCCGGATTGTCGGCGCGGATACCGTCTCCGATCTTGCCGTGCTGCATATCGATGCAGAAAACCTGACCCCCGCCAAATTTGGAAACTCCGATTCCCTCCAGGTGGGCGATGCGGTGGTAGCCATCGGTGATCCTCTGGGCGTGGAGCTTCGGGGCACCATGACCGACGGCATTGTCTCCGCCATCAGCCGGGATGTGACCCTGAACGGCCGCACCATGACCCTGATTCAGACCAACGCCGCCCTGAATTCCGGCAACTCCGGCGGCCCCCTGATCAATTGCTACGGTCAGGTCATCGGCATCAACACCATGAAGATCAGCGCCTTTACTGACGATGCCGGTGTTGAGGGTCTTGGCTTCGCCATTCCCAGCACCACCGTCAAATCCATTGTCGATCAGCTGATTTCCAATGGCTATGTAGCCGGTCGCCCCACCCTGGGCATCGACTGCGAGGAACTGAGCTCCATTTACCGCCATTACTACCGGCTCCCCAGCGGACTTTATATCCAGTCCGTGGATAAAAACAGCGTTTCCGATCTTGCGGGCATCTCCATCGGTGATGTTCTTCTGAGCATCGACGGTGTTACCACCGCAGACCTGGACACCTTCCATTCTGTTCTCTATTCCCATCAGGTGGGTGATACCGTCACCGCCGTAATCTACCGGGCAGGCAGGCAGTATTCCCTGGAGCTGACCCTGGCTGAGGATATGGGATAAAGCAGCATCCGGCACATTTCAAAAAATCGAGGTTATGACCATGGAACCCATCTACCGCCAATCCTTTCTGATTACCGACAATTGCGTAGACTGCTTCGGGCGGCTGAAAGCATCCACCATTCTCTACTACGTCCAGGAGGTCGCCGGACGTCACATCGATGTAATCTCCCTGAATTACGACGACCTGGCAAGCAAAGGCATGATCTGGGCTGTCATCCGCCAGAAAGTGCAGATTTCCCGGCTTCCCCGCCGGGGTGAAACCATCACCCTGGAAACCTGGCCCATGCCCACCACCCGGGTTGCCTATCCCCGCAGTGTGGTGGCCTTTGACGAGGCCGGCAATGAGGTCTTCCGCTCCATCAGCATCTGGGTCCTGATGGACATTCACTCCCGCAGCATGATTCTTCCCGGCAAGAGCGGCATTTCCGTCGTTGGCACCCTCCGGGGCGGCGAGCTGGCTCCCCCTCCCTCCCTGACACCCAGAGCCCTGAAAAATCACCGGAGCCGCAGCGTGTGCTATACCGACCTGGACCGCAACGGTCATATGAACAACACCCGCTACATGGAGTGGATTGACGATCTTCTGCCCAGCGCCTTCCACGAGGCCCACGAGCCCCGAGAAATCACCGTCTGCTACCTCTCTGAGAATCGTGAGGGCCAGGAGCTGGACCTGCACTGGGATTTCATTGATGAGGATTGCCTCCAGGTGGATGCCCACCGGGCAGGGGGAACGACCCCCGGCGGCGAGCGGGTTTTTTCCGCCAAGGTGCTCTATTGAGCAATTCTGTAAACCAAAAATTTTCTCCACAGCTGTGTGCACGGCTGTGGAGATTTTTGTCGATATATGGAAAAACCCCTGATTTTTCAACATCTTTTTTCTCCCCAGTTGTGGAGAAACCTGTGGAGAATGTGGAAAACCCTTGTGGAAACGTTTTAAGCTATATGTTCGGTTCCGAAATTATGTAAACTTTTCAACATTCTTCCTTTTCCGCTCCCGGAAAGTCAGACAGGCCTTCATAAAACAGTTAATCCGACCTGTGGCTGTTACCACAGGTCGGATTTTGTGTTATTCACCGGCGTGGAAGCGCCCGGGGCCTCATTTTTCCCGGCTGTCCGGATGGCTCCTGTTCCTTCCCGGATTTTCCAGCCGCTTTTCCAGAGTTGCGGCGCTGAGGGAAGTCAGGTATACCCGGCTGAAGCCGTATTCCGCTGTCAGCACAAAGGACTTTGGCAGATCGTCGCAGGGAACCACCCCGCCATCCTTTTCCGCCCGGTTCAGAAATTCCCGGGTTCTGTGGGATGTGGAGGTGTTGTCCAGGTCAAAAATGCCGATAATTGCGCTGTCCCGCACAGCCATATCATTGCCGATGGACAGATACATGAGAATCCCCTTCCCGTATTTCATGCCGTAAAATTGCCGATTTGGTTTTTACGGCGGTCACCGCAGGGGCGGGGGCAAGCCCCGCTCTACAGTTGGCTTCATAAGCTTCACACCCCCGCCCCCTCACAAATGAGGGGGCAGGCTTTGTCAGCTCTTCAATTTTTTCCACTCCGAAACTGCCATTTCATCGCATCGGTTGTTCATGGGATTGTCGGCATGGCCCTTGACCCAGTGATAGTGCAGCTGATGCTTCCGGGTCAGGTCCAGAAGCGTCTCCCAAAGGTCCGGATTCAGCGCAGGCTTTTTGTCGGATTTTATCCAGCCCCGCTTCTTCCAGCCCCAGGCCCAGCCCTTTTCCAGTGCGTCAATGACGTATTTCGAGTCGGAGTAAAGCTCCACAATACATGGCTCCTTCAACGCCTGGAGCCCCCGGATTACCGCGGTCAGCTCCATGCGGTTGTTGGTGGTATTGTCCTCACCGCCGGAAAGCTCCTTCCTTATGCCCTCCCATTCCAGGATGGCTCCCCAGCCGCCGGGGCCGGGATTTCCGGAGCAGGCACCGTCGGTGTAGAGGGTAATGGTCTTCATTCCTCAGTCTCCCCGGTGTTTTCCACGCTCTGAACGGCAACCACCTGGTTGCCCTCTTCAATGCGCATGACGATAACGCCCTGAACATCCCGCTTGTAGACATTGATGGAGGAGGCGGGAATCCGGATGATAACACCGCCGTTTTCGATCAGCATTACGTCGTCATCCTCACCTACCACGCAGCAGCCGGCGATTTTGCCGGTCTTGGCGGTAATGTTGTAGTTCTTCAGGCCCTTGCCGCCCCGGCTCTGGGGTGTTTTTTCGCCGTCGGCACCGGTGCGCAGGTATTCGCTCATTTCGGTGCGCTTGCCGAAGCCGTTTTCCGTGACGGTGAGCAGCGTCTTGCCGATTTCCGCCTTTTCCGCGCCAACCACATAGTCCTCGCCTGTCAGTGCGATTCCCCGGACACCGGCTGCGTCACGGCCCATGGGCCGCACATCGTTTTCATTGAAGCAGATAGCCATTCCCTCCCGGGTGGTCAGCAGGATGTTGTCGTTGCCGCCGGTGCGGATTACGTTGATGAGATGATCGCCCTCATCCAGGGTAATGGCCCGGATGCCGCCCTTCCGGTTAGTCTTCAGGCCCAGGAAGGGAATCCGCTTGACGGTGCCCTTCCGGGTGCACATCATCAAATATTCATTGTCATCAAACTCCCGGGTGATGACCATGGCGGTAACGCTTTCGCCGGGCTCCAGAGGCAGCACATTGACAATGGCAGTGCCCCGGGCCGTCCGTCCCGCCTCGGGAATCTGGTAGCCCTTCCGGTGGTGGACCCGTCCCATATCGGTGAAGAAGAGCATATGGTCGTGGGTGGAGGCAATGTTCAGGGACTTTACATAGTCCTCTTCCTTCAGGTTCTGGGCGTTCACACCCCGTCCGCCCCGGCTCTGGGTGCGGTAGGTGTCCACGGGCATACGCTTGATATAGCCCTCCTTGGACAGGGTGAAGGCGCAGGTCTCCTCCTCGATCAGATCCTCAATGTCGATTTCATCCTCCACATCCTGGATCTCGGTCTTTCTGTCGTCGCCGTACTTTTCCCGGATGGCGGTCAGCTCCTCCTTCAGAATGGACTTGACCAGCTCCGGATCCTCCAGCACCCGCTGATAGTAGGCAATCCGCTCCTCCAGCTCCTTGTATTCGCTCTCCAGCTTCTCCCGGTCAAGGCCCTGGAGGGCTTTCAGCCGCATATCCAGAATGGCCTGGGTCTGGACATCGGAAAGCCCGAAGCGGCTCATCAGATTGTCCTTGGCGTTGTCATAGGAGGAACGGATGATTTTGATAACCTCGTCGATATTGTCCTGGGCAATCAGCAGACCCTCCAGCAGATGGGCCCGCTCCTGGGCCTTGCGCAGATCGTAGCGGGTCCGCCGGACGATGATTTCTTCCTGGTATGCCAGATATTCGTCCAGAATTTCCCGGAGGGACAGGACCTTGGGCTGGCTCTGATTTTTCACCAGCGCCAGCATATTGATGGCGAAGGTGGTCTGCAGCTGGGTCTGGGTAAAGAGCTTGTTCACCACGATCTGGGGGTTGGCGTCCTTTTTCAGCTCGATAACGATGCGCATACCCGTCCGGTCCGATTCGTCCCGGATGTCCGAAATGCCCTCAAGCCGCTTCTCGTTCACCTGGTCAGCCATATTCTTAATCAGCATCCGCTTGTTGACCTGGTAGGGGATTTCGGTGATGATGATTCTTGTCCGGTTCTGACCGAATTCCTCAAAATGGTGCCGTGCCCGGAGGGTCAGCCGGCCCTTGCCGGTGGCGTAGGCCGCCCGGATGCCGCTGCGCCCCATAATGATTGCCTTTGTGGGGAAGTCCGGTCCGGTGACGTGCTGCATCAGGTCCGCCAGAGTAGCCTCCGGGTCCTCCAGCACGCAGATACAGGCGTTGATGACCTCCTTCAGGTTATGGGGCGGGATGTTGGTAGCCATACCAACGGCGATGCCGCTGGAGCCGTTCACCAGCAGGTTGGGGAACCGGCTGGGCAGCACCCGGGGCTCTTTGCGTGTTTCGTCGAAGTTGGGGTCCCAGTCTACGGTGTCCTTGTCGATATCCCGCAGCATTTCGTTGGCGATTTTCGACATTCTGGCCTCGGTGTAACGGTAGGCAGCGGGGGGGTCGCCATCCACGGAGCCAAAGTTGCCGTGACCGTCCACCAGCATATACCGCATGGAAAAATCCTGAGCCAGACGCACCAGTGCATCGTACACAGAGGTATCGCCATGGGGATGGTACCGACCCAGCACGTCACCGACGCAGGTCGCGGACTTGCGGAAGGGACGGTCGCTGGTCAGATTGTCCTCATACATCGCATAGAGAATGCGGCGATGGACCGGCTTCAGGCCGTCCCGCACATCGGGCAGCGCCCGTCCGACAATGACGGACATGGCATACTCGATGTAACTGGTCTTCATTTCCTTTACAAGCTCAGAATCTATGATTGCCTGATTGGGATACATAATATCCTCCGGCTTGTAATCCTTCTTATGTTGCGCCAAAAGAATATCCTCCTTTTTTACTTGCTCCCCCCATTTATGAGGGGGCAAGACTCTGCCTGCTCAGTATTTTGAGCTATACACAGCCTTTTCGATTTTCCGATTTGCTTCGGCTGGATTTTTCCATCTTCTTGCCAGCCAGCTTTTCGCCATGGGCACCCACTGGGCAACGGTGGCATCGCCGCCGTCCTCACAGACCTGACCGTTGGAAACGGAAAGACCGTGACCGCCATTGGGGAAAATATGCAGCTCACAGGGCACCCCCGCCTGAATCAGGGCAGAGGCAAATTTCAGGCTGTCCTCCACAGGCACCGTATCATCACGGACCGTGTGGAACAGGAAGGTCTGGGGGCAATCCGCCGTCACCTGGGTGTGCAGATTCAGCTTTTCGGTAATTTTTTCCCCGTCTGCGTCACCGATGATGCGCTCCATGGAGCCGCTGTTCTGAATCCAGGAGGTGGAGATGACGGGATAGCCCAGAATCAGCCCATCGGGCCGGTTTTCACCCTTTTCGCAGCCGGAAAGCTTCTGAATCTCCGGGTCATTCCAGTAAACGCCCAGGCTTGCCGCCAGATGACCGCCAGCGGAGAAGCCGCATACGGCGATGCGGTCGCGGATAACGCCAAATTCATCCGCATTTTCCCGGATAAATTTCATTGCCGCAGACAGATCAAGCAGAGAATTGGGAAAAACCGCATTTTCCTGGCAGCTGTAGTACAGGATAAACACCTGGTATCCCTCGGAAAGGAATTGCATCGCAACGGGGTCCGCCTCCCGGTCGGAGCACCACCAGTAGCCGCCGCCGGGACATACGACAACCGCAGGCCGGCTGTCGTTGTATGGGATTTCGCTGCTCCGTTCATATCCGTAGCGCACCAGGCGTCCATGCTCCCGGATGGCGTAGCTTTCATAAATCATGGCTTTACCTCTTAATAATCCAGATTTGTGGCGAATTTTGCGTTTGTCTCGATATAATCCCGGCGGGGCTCCACCTTTTCGCCCATGAGCAGGGTGAAGATTTCGTCTGCCTTCACCGCGTCCTCCAGGGTGATCCGCTTCAGGGTCCGCTTCTCAGGGTCCATGGTGGTCTCCCACAGCTCGTGGGGGTCCATCTCACCCAGACCCTTATTCCGGCTGATGTCCACCTTGGCGTTGGGGTTGTCTCTGCGCATTTCGGAGCTGATCTGGTCCCGCTCCTGGTCAGAGAAGGCATACCGGGTGGTCTTGCCCCGGACCAGCTTGTAAAGGGGAGGCATGGCGGCGTAAACGTAGCCGTTTTCCAGGAGGGGCCGCATAAACCGGAAGAAGAAGGTCAGCAGAAGTGTGCGGATATGGGAGCCGTCCACGTCAGCATCCGCCATGATGACCACCTTGTGGTAGCGCAGCTTGCTTACATCAAATTCCTCGCCAATGCCCGCGCCCAGGGCGGTAATCACCGGCTGGAGCTTGTCGTTTCCGTAAATTTTGTCGGCTCTTGCCTTTTCCACGTTCAGCATTTTACCCCACAGAGGCAGAATGGCCTGGAACCGGGAGTCCCGGCCCTGGGTTGCGGAGCCGCCTGCGGAGTCACCCTCGACGATGTAAATTTCCGTCAGGGCAGGGTCGCTTTCGTTGCAGTCCCGGAGCTTGTCGGGCATGGCCGCGCCGCCCAGGGCGGTCTTGCGGCGGATGGAATCCCGGGCCTTCCGGGCAGCTTCCCGGGCCCGGTTTGCCATCATGGCCTTCTCCAGGATGATTTTTGCCGTCTGGGGATGCTCTTCAAAGTAAACCGTCAGCTTTTCGTTGACGATGGAATCCACCAGTGTCCGGATATAGGCATTTCCCAGCTTGGCCTTGGTCTGTCCCTCAAACTGGGCATCCGTCAGCTTAACGGAGATAATGGCGGTAATGCCCTCCCGGCAGTCCTCGCCGCTTACCTTGTCGTCGCCCTTGATAATGCCGTTTTTCACGCCGTAGGCATTCAGCGCCCGGGTCAGGGCGGTCTTGAAGCCGGTTTCGTGCATACCGCCCTCCGGGGTGCGCACGTCGTTGGCGAAGGACATCATGGTTTCGGTAAAGCCGTCGTTGTACTGAATGGCGATTTCCGCGCTGGCATCGCCCTTCATGCCGCTCATGTACACCACATCGTCGTGAATGGCGGTTTTGTTCCGGTTGCACCAGGTGGCAAATTCCCGGATGCCGCCCTCATAGCACATGGTATCGGTTCTGATTTCTTCCTCCCGGGCGTCGGTGATCTGGATGGACAGTCCCGCGTTCAGGAAAGCCTCCTCCCGCATCCGGTCGTGGAGAATGTCGTAGTCATACACCAGGGTATCAAACATTTCCGGATCCGGCTGGAAGGTGACCTCGGTGCCGGTGTGATCCGTGGTGCCGATGATTTTCATTTCCTGGGTAATGCCGCCCCGGGAGAATTTCATTTCATAGATATTTCCGTTTTTGTGGACCCGGACCCGGAGCCACTGGCTCAGAGCGTTGACAACGGAAGCGCCCACGCCGTGAAGGCCGCCGGAAACCTTGTAGCCGCCGCCGCCGAATTTACCGCCGGCGTGCAGCACGGTGTAAACCACCTCCAGAGCGGGCCGACCGGTCTGGGGCTGGATATCCACGGGGATACCACGACCGTCGTCGGTGACGGTAATGGAATCGCCGGGATTGATGGTGACAGTAATGTGCTTGCAGTAGCCTGCCAGGGCCTCGTCAATGGCATTGTCCACGATCTCATAAACCAGATGGTGAAGACCCGAGGAGCTGGTGGAGCCGATATACATACCCGGGCGCTTGCGGACAGCCTCCAGTCCCTCCAGGACCTGAATCTGCTCCGCGCCGTATTCCTGTGTTACTTTCGTTTCGTCAGACATAGTTGTCCTCCTAGAAAAATGTTTAATGCGAAATGGAAGCTTCTTTTTCAGCCTCTCCAATTAAAATTTCTTCTTTATATATCTTCGTCATTTTCCCTCCGGGAGGGAAAAAGGGCTATTGCTTAATGCAGCCGCCTTCAATTTCAATATTTTTTCCCAGCCTGGTGAATCTACCCGGCTCGCAGCAGGTGATGAATACCTGTCCCGAAACAATCTGGTTCAGCACGAAATCCTGCCGTCCAGCATCCAGCTCGGAAAGAACATCGTCCAGCAGCAGCACCGGCTCCTCTCCCCATTCCCGGCCCATCAGCTCCCGCTGCGCCAGCTTCAGGCTGATGGCAGCGGTACGGGTCTGGCCCTGAGAGCCGTAGGCTTTCAGGTTGATTCCGGAAAGGCATACATCAAAATCGTCCTTGTGGGGGCCGGTCAGGCATTGGGCCGTTTCCAGCTCCGCCCGGTAGTGGCGCTCCAGATGGTCCATCAGCTCCCCGGTCAGGCTTTCAATGGAAGCAAAGGGGTCCTTCACCGAGGATACCGTTCTGTATTCCAGGGTAAATTCCTCCGCGCCGCCGGAAAACTGCCCGTGGTATTTTGCCGCTGCCTTGCCCAGGGAGTCGTAAAAACGGGCCCGGTAGGAGATTAGCAGCGCCCCCACCTGGCAAAGCCGCAGGTTGTATTCCGGCAGCACCGCCAGCACCGGGGGATTGTCAAAATGGTCCTTCAGAATCCGGTTTTTCTGTTCCAGAATCCGGTTGTATTCCGTCAGCGCCGCGTCGTAGTTGGGCCGGAGCTGGCAAAGGGCATGGTCCCCCAGCCGCCGCCGCTGGGCAGCGCCGGTTTTCAGCACCATCAGATCCTCCGGGCAGAAAAGTACCGTGGGCAGAACCCCGGCGATTTCGCCGGCGGTTTTCTTTTTTACCCCATTGCGCCAGATCTGCCGGGGTCGGGAGCTGCCGAACAGCACCCAGCGCAGCTGCTGCTCCCGCTCCTGGGAGAGCACGCTGCCCTCCACATCCGCGAAATCCGCGCCAAAGCGGATCATTTCCCCGGTTTTCTGGGCCCGGAAGCTCTTTCCCGAGCCCAGGTAAGCCACAGCCTCCAGCAGATTGGTCTTCCCCTGGGCATTGTTTCCCACAATGAGGTTTACCCCCGGCGAAAAGACCAGCTCTGCCTGCTCGTAGTTGCGGAAATTCCGCAGGGTCAGTTTATTCAGCCGCATCGTTGATCCGGTAAGTGTCGCCGTTGAACCGGAAGGTGTCCCCGCTGCGGAGTTTCTTGCCCCGCATGGTGCAGACCTCGCCGTTGACCTCCACACCGCCGTCGAGAATGATCTGCTTGGCCTCTCCGCCGGAGTAGACGATATTGGCAAACTTCATAGCGTCCTGAAGCTTGATGTATTCCGTGGTGATCGCTACGGAAATGGAATTATCCTTCTTTTTAACGGTAACCTTCATATAGTCTCCTTAATGGCAATCCCGTAGATTTTTTCTTTCTCTTCTTGGTTCGTCCGTTTGTATTTCTCAGTTTTTAATTCTCACCGGCAGGACCATGTAAGCGAAGTCGTATTTGTCCTCCGCAGGGGTCAGCACGATGGGGCTCAGCCCGTTGGTCAGCTCCAGGGTCACCTCTTCCGAGGGAACCGCCCGGAGGGCATCGATCAGGTAGCGGACATTGAAGCCGATTTCCAGCTCCTTGCCGTCGCCGGCAATGGCGCAGCGGTCCTCAGCCGCGCCGATGGTGGTGTTGGTGCGCATCTGCAGCACCTGGCTGCCGAATACACAGCGCACGGGGCTCTTGTATTTTTCGGAGACGATCAGGCCCACACGCTCAACGGAGGACTGGAGATCTCCCACATTTGCCACCAGCCGGATGGGACAGCCGGTGGGAACCACCCGCCGCCAGTCCAGGAATTCGCCCTCCAGCAGGCGGCACACCAGGGTTGCCTTGCCCACCTGGAAGAGAATGTGCTTGGTTCCCAG
>CAZDFB010000024.1:0-17534 GCA_964504605.1 uncultured Oscillospiraceae bacterium
GACTTACCGCAGCCGGAAGGACCGACCAGAACGATAAATTCCTTGTCCTTGATCTCCAGGTTGAATTCCTGAACAGCGACAACGCCCTTGTCAGTGATCTGAAGGTTGACCTTTTTCTCGGGCTCTTCGCCCTTCTTCTTTTTCTTGGCCTTCTTCTCGTCGTCGCCATTGAAGGGATAGATCTTCTTAATGTTCTTCAGGGTCAAACTTGCCATACTTACCGACTCTGAACACGCCTAAATTTCGCGCGCGTTCTCGCATACCCGGAAAGCAAAATTCCGAGAGCACTACGACAGGTCTCCACACTGCCGCACCGTGAGTCCAACGGTTGTTTATTATCCTCCTTTTTTGATGAACCGCGTCTATTTTTGTGGAGTAGGCGCAATTCACCCGAGTATTGTTATGATATCATATCCGCAGCGCCGCCGCAATGGTGGATTCTGACAGTTTTTTTCAGGTGCAATTGGATATTTTGCTACTTTTCTTTAAAAAACGGGAAGCCTTAGCTTCCCGTTTTTATTCCTCCCGGGCTCTTTTGGCCCGCTCTGTTGTAAGAATCTCCAGGCACTTCTCCAGATACACCTTCTGGGTCACCGCTACGATGCAGCTGTACAAAAGCCGCTTTTCATCGGAGCTGTCCTCCCCGAGGGTATCCATGGTATCCTTCAGTTCAAAGGTATACAGCAGCAGATTTTCAAATTCCGCGGCAAAATAGTCATAGGCCTTCTGGACACTGTAGGTCTGCTGCTGCAGCTGGATAAAGCTGGTCAGCGCGTCCAGGGACATGACGCTCTTGGTCACGGCAATGAAAATCAGGTGGGCGATCTGGTCCCGGCTGTACTGCTTTTTCACCGGGCTGCTCACCACCCCCTTCTTCACATAATTGCTGACCATGGAGCCGGTTATGATTCCCTCCTGCAGCGGGTCCAGAAATTCCGATATATATTTGGTAGTCTGCTCCAGATACAGTCCCACCGTGGGGATCTCGCTGTAGCGGGGCAGACGGAAATTTCCAATTGAGTGGGCAATGGTTTCCTTCATTTCCTGCATCATTTCAATCACCATGGACATTATAACAAAAAATTTACATAAAGTCAACAAAACCCGGTCTTAGGTTTTCTTGACAACCCATTAAGTATTTGATACAATATCATCGGTTTTTTTAAAACCGATGATAAGATACATAACACAGAGGTAAACACCATGAAATTCAAAATCGTCACCGATTCCTCCTCCGACCTGTTCTCCCTGGACGGTACGGATTTTGCCTGCGTTCCCCTGAAGATCGTTACCGACCAGCAGGAGTACATCGACGGTCCCGGGCTGGACGTAGCCGCCATGTGGGACAGCCTTTCGGCCTATAAAGGCCGCTCCGGGACCTCCTGCCCCAACGTTGGGGAATGGCTGGAGGCCTTCGGTGATGCCGACTGTATTTTCACGGTAGCCATTACCAGCAATCTTTCCGGCTGCCACAATGCCGCCGTCCAGGCCAAGGCCGTATACGAGGAACAGCACCCGGACCGGAGGGTCTGCTGTCTGGACAGTCTTTCCACGGGCCCGGAAATGGCACTGATTATAAAAAAGCTGGCTCAGCTGATCCACGAGGGTCTGTCCTTCGAGGAGATTGTGGAACAGATTCATGCCTATATGCACAAAACTCACCTGCTGTTCATGCTGGAGTCCGTGGAAAATCTGGCAAAGAACGGTCGGGTCAGCCCTCTGATTGCCAAGGCTGTGGGCTTTCTGGGGATCCGCATTGTGGGCAAGGCCAGCGACAGCGGTACCCTGCAGCAGCTCCACAAATGCCGTGGGGAGCGCAAGGCCCTGGACACCCTGCTCCGGGAAATGGAAGGCCACGGCTTCCGGGGAGGGCCCGTGGATATTACCCATTGCCTGAATCCCGCCTGCGCTGAGAGCGCCGCCGACATGATCCGGCAGGCCTACCCTGAAACGCAGATTACCATCCGCCCCTGTGCGGGTCTTTGCAGCTTCTATGCGGAAAAGGGCAGCATCATGGTGGGCTTTGAGGGCTGATTTTCTCCCCAACCCCCGGGAAGCGGCAGGTACCCCGGTGCATTCCGGGAAGATCCTTCTTCGCTTTGCCCCGGACAGTTTCCTTAAAATACAGCAAGAGCCGGAGGCTTTCGCCTCCGGCTCTTTTCCGCTTGTTAAAGAACTCGGTTTTGTATCGGTGTGGGAAATACGGACAAAAATCCTGCTTATCATCACGCAGAAGCAGGCTTCCCTCGTTTCCTGATTTCCGATTACTGGCAATCCTTCGCCCCGGCGCTGAGCTTTTCCCACAGGGCCGCCCCCGAAACATCTCCGCTGTCCGCCTCTTCGCCAAAGCTGCGGCGGCCCACATAAAGCCCGGACAGCAACTCCTGATTGCGCAATACGATGGGCTCTCCCACGCCCTCCAGGACATAGTCCCCCAGCTCCAGCTCCGTCAGTACCGGGCAGTCCGTCCAGGCATACCAAAGGGGGCTCTGGGCATTCTCCTCCGTGCAGGCCAGAAGGCCAAATTTCTCCTGAAAATCCGCCGGGTCCTCCAGCAGGAAGATCGTGCTGTCGTAATCCGTCATCAGCTGGACCTGGGCGGTATAGTCATAGTTGCTGCCCAGCACATACTGATTGATCCGGACCTGGACTTTCCCGTTTCCGTTCACATCCCGGCCCATTTCCTCCAGGGCCTGCTCCAGGGCCTGAATCGTTTCCGCGGGAAGGGCGCTCTCTCCCACATAGGCCAGCTGGTAATCCGGCTCGTTGCGTATATTCCCGATCACATCTTTTCCGATGGATGCCAGAATAAGCACTGCGACGCACCCCGCAAGGACGTACCATTTATGGTAGTACCACCAGTTTTTCCATTTTTCCTTCCGGGTCAGCTCCCGTTTTTCCTCCGGCTGCTCATTTCGTCCCAGCCACTTTTGGTATTCGCTCGGCATATCGGTATTCCTTTCGGATCTGTTTTCTTATTATCATCCTGTAAAGTTCTGAAAAATGCTTAAATAAATTGTAAATATTCCTCGTTATCTGGCCCGAAGCTCCCAAAACGCCACCGCACTGGCTGCGGCAACATTCAGAGAATCCACGCCGTGAAACATGGGAATTTTCACCGTGTAATCGCACCGGGCAATGGTATCCGCCGCCAGGCCATCCCCCTCTGTTCCCAGAACCACCGCCAGCTTTTGCACCTCCCGCAAAGCCGGATCGTCAATGGCATAGGAATCCTCCCGCAGTGCCATAGCCGCCGTGTGGAAGCCCCGCTCCCGGAGCGCCTCCAGCCAGTTTTTCTCCAGATAGGTCCAGGGAATCTGAAAAACGGTGCCCATGCTGACTCTGGCTGAGCGGCGGTACAGCGGATCGGTGCTGCCCGGTGTCAGCAGCACCGCGTCCATTCCCAGGGCCGCCGCAGACCGGAAAATGGCTCCCACATTGGTTGGATTCATAACGCTTTCCAGCACCACGACCCGCTTTGCCCCGGCAGTTACCGCCTCCAGGCTTCTGGGTGCCGGACGGCGCATGGCGCACAGCATCCCCCGGGTCAGCTGGAATCCCGTCAGCTGGGTCAGGACCTCCAGCGAAGCCGTATACACCGGAACATTGCCGCACCGCCGGATTGCTTCCGCCGCCTCGTCATTGATATGGTTGCGCTCCACCAGCAGGGAAACCGGCTGGCAGCCGGCATCCAGCGCCCGCATGATAACCTTGGGGCTTTCCGCAATAAACATCCCCTTCTGGGGTTCAAAGCGGTTCAAAAGCTGAGCCTCCGTCAGCCGGGCATATACATCCAGCTCCGGCGCGCCAAAATCTGTGATTTCAATGAGTTCCATGTGGTCTCCCCCTGCGGCTTTTTTGCTTATTATACGCTTTCCCGGGCAAAGAGTCAATCACGGCGAAGCTTTCACCCGACGGCCCGCTGCTTTCAGCGCAAACCCGGGTTCTTTGATACGCTGAAAAAGGGCAGGAGCCCTTCGCTCCTGCCCTTTCCGTCAAATTTTCGGGATTTCCCCTCCGGCATCCGCCCGGGTAAATTCAAAGCGGTAGGCCACATAGTTGCTTCTCGGCTCCTGGGTCAGCTCCAGCCCGGTCAGATAGCCTTTGTAGACGCCCCAGGTGGGGTCATACAGCGTCCCGCAGGCCCCGGCCTCAAAAAGTGCCAGCAGCTTTCGGAAACTGCTGTAGGCATTTTCGCCGGCAAAGGCACCGCTTCCCGTAATAACGCATTTCCCTGTGCCCATTCCGGAGAAAACCTGCTCTCCGGCCTCATTTTTGGTATACACCGGCACCCGACTGTAGCTGTGCTGCAGCTTGTCCGGATTCTGGGGGAAGGCAAAGCTTTCAAATATCATCTGGTTCACGTTACCGCAGCCTCCTCCATCCGCATGGCGATTCCCCTCCGCACCCGGTGCAGTCCCTCCCGGCTGTAGTCCCGTTTTTCGGACAGCCACCGGCAGCGATAGTAGGTTTCCTGATATCCGTCACTTCTTTCCACCCGCAGAGAGAAGAAATCCGCTGTCTGCTTTACCACAGGACTTCCCGCCGGAATATTCTCCTCCAAGGTAATTTCCCAGCCTTCTTTTCCCTCCGCAATGTCCACCGGCGCATTTTCCCCGATGGCATAGCGGACCTCCCGCCGGTCCGTCCGCTCAGCGGCAAAGCCGGTCGCCCAGGGGATCACGGTATCGCTGATATACACCGTGAAGCCCGGTCCCATGTCGCTGATCTCCGCCCCGGTTATTCCGACGAAGGTCGCCAGGATGGACACACAGTAGGCCCGGATTGTTCCGTTGTACTGGCAGCCCCGCTGAACGCAGTCCGCTCCTGCCCAGTGCAGCGCCTCCGTTGCCCGCAGTGCCTCCGTCTCACAGGCGCTGCCTCCCGCCGCCGCAGGGGAAAGGATCATAACCTCCACGGTTACCGTCCTGTCTCCCCGGTTCACCTCCTGAATGTGGGCAGTCGCCACCGTCTGGGTAATATCCGGATATTTTCCCCCGGGGAAAGCCGCTTCTGCCCGAAAGTTTTCCTCACGCAGCCGCCGGAGCACCGTTTCTAGGATTGAGAGCCCCATGTATCCGCCCCGCCTTTCTCCACGCACAAGCCCCAAAGGTACAGCTTCTGCTCTCCATAGTAATACGGCTCCACCCGCCGCAGCAGGTAGGCCTTTCCCATCACCTCCAGGGTATCCCCTTCTGACAGTTCCGCATTTCCGGGCCCGATGTAAATATACTGCCCCTGGCAGGCCTCCCCCAGAGGCGTGTCCACCGGCAGCAGATTCTGGAGGCTTTTACTCCGCACCGGCTGAAAAAAGCCCTTAACCCGGCTTTCCCCTCCGGTGCCCCGGATGGTCATTTCCGTACCATAATGGTTCAGGATCCGCTCCACCATATCCCCCATCTCATACCCCCCGGAAGCAAAACCGATCCTTCAGATAGGGGGTAATCATCAGCGTCGCCTGATTATACAGGCATTGGGAGGCCGCGTCACCGCTTCGTTTACGAAGGGTCAGATCCCCTGCCACGATTTGCTCCACGCTGTTTTCCTTCCCCACCGCGTTCATTGCCGCCAATGCGAACAGGCTTGCGGCAGCAACAAAATCGGCTCTGCAGTCATCGGGGGTGAGCCCCTCCCGCAGCCGGGCTGTGAGAGAGGCAGTGGCCGCTGTGCAAAGCACATCCAGCATATCCATCTGTTCCCGTTTCAGCTGCCCCGCCAGGAGGGCAGCCTGGGCATACACCTGCTCCTTCAGTGTCATACGTTCAGCACCGCCACGGCATCGTCGCAGATTTTGCCAAAGCCAGAAATCGAGGTAATGGCAGCCCGTTCCAGCTGGCGGTCGATGAGCTTGTCATACTCCACCATCACATCCCCGGCCCGGATCAGCTCCAGGGCGTAGCGCTTATCCATACCGATGATGATATCATCCTCCACAGCGCCGGTCCGGTGCAGCTGGGCCCCCAGGGGTGTCGTCAGCTTTCCGGTACCCTGGAAATTCAGTCCAGTGAGGGGATTCTGCAGCTCAGGAATTTTCAGCAGTCTGGTCATGGTTCCGGTGGAGCACAGCAGGCAATTCATGGTATAGGGGTCAAACCGGCTCCAGAACTCCACCAGCTGATCGTAGCTCAGCGCACCGGCGGTCCCGGAGATTGGACTGGTGCCCACCTGATACTGAACCGCCCCATTGTTGTTTCCATCCCCGTTGATCAGCACGCCCACCGCGTCCCGGAGCTGCTGCTGCTGAATATAGGCACCGATCTGGCGCAGCATGACCCCGAAAATATCCAGCTTCTGGAACCGGATTGCCTCATAGGATGCCACCAGCATTCTGCCCCGCTTGGTCAGCTTGACCAGCTTTTCCTTCGTCTTGATCTGGGTCTCCGGAATGGTGCTGCCTTCCGTCACATCCGAAAGAGCCTTGTCCTGGTCATCGGGCACAGAGTAAATGGAGCGGTAGTCCATTGCGTCGATCACCGTGGTCGTTGCCACGATATCGGGCAGAATGTTGTTCTCGTCCATTCCCTGCCGCACCGTTCGGGCAATGTACTCCGGGAACAGCACCGCGGAATCCATGGTGCCGAAAAACTTTTCCACCGGAGAGGACCCCGCACCCTTTGCCCGGATGCCGAACCGCTTCAGCTGCCGCTGGAAGGCATCTGTCCCCTCCAGTGCCGTGCCCCGGTAATTTTCACTGGGATCTAGCGATTCCAGCACCTGGGAAAAGCTCATCCCGCTCTGCCGGTACATACCCTTTTCCAGTCTCAGATTGTCATAGCCCATTTTTCATTTCCTCCTGATAATATAATAATGTATGGTCACCGATTGATCGGCAAAACCCAATGACTGCTCACACCAGAAATCCGCTTTCCACCTGGGCTTCCTTCCCCCGGAAGGTCCCCAGCTGCGTCACCACCGGCATTGTCTCCGCCAGCCGGTCCTCCAGTGCCTTCTTTATCCGGTCCAGGTCATCCGCCCCGGCCCGGCTCATCACCCCGCGAAGGACAGGCTCCTCCACCCCCAGCTCCAGGGCAAGGCACAGCCGGACCACTTCATCCTCCAGCTGTTTCTGATATTTTCTGCCCAGCTGCGCCTGCCGGAAAAGATCCCGGTATTCCTTCTGCGCGCCAAATTCCTCCGCAAGCTCCTTCAGGCATTTTTTCTCCGAAAAGCCCTTCAAAACCCCCGCTTCCCGCTGAGCCGGAACGGCAACAAAAGAAAATTCATATGCATCCATTGGCTCCCGCAGAATGGCGCAGCACAGCCGCCCATCGTAATATTCGCCCTTCCGGTGACCGCATTCTCCATATTCGCCGCCGCAGACAGAGCAAACCGCCCGGCCCATGGCGCAGCCCACGGATACCTCCTTTTTAATGCCCGCCTCGATATCAGCAATTGCTTCCTCCGCGTTTCCGCCACGGCGGATATAGGCCCAGGCCTTGATATAGCTGACCCGCTCCTCCCGAACCACCTCCGTTGAAAAGATTCTGGCCACCTGGGCATCCGAGCTCCATTTATGGTCCACAACACCGGTTTTCCCCAGGAACATTTTTGCCAGCTCCGGCAGGGCCTCCGTGTCGAACCGCTCATGATCCCGGTCCACCTGGTCATCGCACAGTCTCAGGGAAAAGACGTACACCTGGTCCGCCGTCAGCTTTGCCTTTGCCTGACCGTTGATAGCCTCCAGCTGTGCCGCCGTAGGCGCGCCGCTTACCGCAGCCTCCGTTTCCTTGCAGATTCTCATAATATTCCTCCTTGTCCGTTATTCTCCGGCGGCCCGAATCCTCAGGGCCTCCGCTTTTGCCTTCTCCGCCTGGGCACTGTAGAGCTGCGCCTGGGCCGTCTCGGTAATATCCTGCAGGCTGATGTCATCCCACAGAATCTCCACTGCGGTATCCAGCCCTTCCAGAGCCAGGAACATCCGGCATACCTTCCGCACTGCGGGCTCCACCGCCCGCCGCAGGGCCCAGAGCTCCGAAGTCAGCAAATCCGCCTGCTGGGTGCTCATTCTCTCCGTGGTGCTCCAGTTCAGCCCCAGCAGGAAGGGCGGCAGACCGGTTTTCGCCACCAGCTGCTCCAGAATCTGACGGACGGGAACTTCCGAATCCAGAATGGGATTCTCGCCGCCGATGACCCGGATTTCCACATCCCCCACCGCCACAAAATCCCTTACCGTCCCGTTTTTCCCGTCCTCCATGGCCCTGGCCCATTCCTCCGCCACCTGACGGCCCCGCTCCTGAACCGTTGCCGGGTCCATATTTTCGCTGCCCTTGCAGATCACACTGTAGCGGACATTGCCAGCCCGCTCCCAGTTCACTCCGATAGCATTGTAAATTTTCATCAGAATATCCGCCAGAAAGGGCATTCCCCGGAACATACTCACGCCGTAGGGGCTTCCGGGCTCCGGATTCATGGTGGTGAACAGCAGAAGATTCTGGTAAGGCAGGGGCCGCAGCAGACCCTTTTCATCGCAGCCCCACAGCACCGTCTCCAGGGGACTTTCCCCCTCCTGGGCCTCCAGCAGCGTCACGTCTCCCCAGCATACCGCCCGGAGCCGTCCGCCGGATACCACCATTTCCCCCACCGCCCTGCCATACGTCAGCAGGCTGTCGATATATCCCGCCAGAAAGCTGTCCATGCCCACCTGGCAGCGTCCGCAGGGCACCGTCCGCAGAAATTCCTCCAGCCTTCGCTGGGTCTCTCCATTCCGGCACTTCACCGAAAATCCGCCGGAAAGCCGCACCAGCTTGCCCACCGCCGCGTCCAGCACCGGTACCGCCTCCCGCAGCTGCCGGTAAATCTGCTCCTCCCCGGTGCCCAGGGGCACAAAACCCCGCAGCCCTCCAAAGGGATGGACATTTCCCGAGCGCAGCTGGCAAACCGCCGCCACCGGCTGATCCTTCCGTTTTCTTTTCATTTTCCTTCCTCCCGTTCCTGTTTTTTCCTTTTGTCAGCGGCTTCCCCGCCTGCGCTCCACGCTGATCGCCGCAAAGCCGTTTTTCCGCTCTCCAAGGACCGTGCTGACAAAATAGCGCATATCATCCATGGCGTGGTCGTGCTCCTTTTTTACCCGGTCCCGGACATCGCTCGTCAGATCCCATACATATTCGTCCATTTCACGCAGGCAGTCATTGCAGCCCTCGCAAATCACGATCCGCCCATCCTTCAGGCAGTCCGATGTCAGTCGGATTCCCGACAAAACATCATTTTCCGCCTTCAGAACCCGCCACCCCTTTCTCCGCAGCAGCTCCATGAAGCTGGCGGCGCTGGGATCCACGATTACCGCCGTAACGGCCCTGTCCTCCACCAGCTCTGCCAGCGCCCCGGCGTATTCCTCGTCGGTCATCTGCCGGTGCTGCTCCCGTGAGGAAAAGTAAAATTCCTTCACCCGGTACCAAACGCCGTTTTGCAGGCCCCACAGTCCCATGGATGTGGGATTTACGGTTCCGTAATCGCAGGAAACATACCATTTTTCCCATTTTCCCGCCGGGGCCCGGCCCACCATATCCGGCCCGAAGAAGTCATATACCCGTCCCTCCGCCTGGGCCCATTCCCCCAGAATGTACCGCCGGTAGAACACGCCGGTGTACAGCCTTTCATAGCGTCTGCGGATCTGGTCCGTCAGGCTGGGGTTATCCTCCATGGTGAAGTGGAGCCGCAGGCAATTCCGCTCCCGGGCCTCCAGGATCCAGGCTTTGTAAAACCAGTGGCTGGGGCCGGCGGGATTGCAGTTGAACCACAGGCGGCTGCCCGCAACGGAGCACCGGGCGCAGGCCTGCTCCACAAAGCTTCTCGGCATCAGTGCCGCCTCATCCAGCAGGATTCCCGCGAAGGTAATGCCCTGAATCAGGCTGGCAGAGCTTTCATCCCTTCCTCCGAATATGTAGAATTGATTCTCCCTTCCCATCCACCGCACCGTCACCAGATTGTCGCTGCGCCGCTCCTTCCATACCGCCCCCAGTCCCTCCAGCCGCGGCAAGATTTCCGACAAAACGTTCCTGCGCAGGGAGGCGATGGTCTTTCCGCACACTCCGAATTTCTGCCCCGAAAAGCAGGTCTGGGCCCATAGAAAAAATCCCAGTCCCATAGCCAGGGTCTTCCCGGAGCGCACCGCCCCATCGCAGACAATCGCCTCCCTTCCCGCGTCGGGACTTCCCGGGACCCACCAGGTCATGGCCCGGCGCTGCTTTGGCGAAAATGCCCGGTAATTCACCCCTCCTCCCCACCCTGCAGCGCTGCCAGGAAGGTTTCCAGATCCGTGTTTTCCTCCTGTGCGAACAGGGCAAGCTGCTCCAGCGCCCGCAGCCTGTCGATCAGTTTGATCTCCACCGTCCCCTTGTCGTTGCGCTTCACCTCGCTGAGCAGGCTTAAATCCAGCCGGTCCAGCTTCGGCGCGTCCTCCAGTGCCAGCCGCACGCAGTCGTTCGCCTTGCCGAAAGCCAGCTCTGCCAGTCGGCGGGTCACATCCCGCTGGCTGATCTGCCCTGCCCGGATCCGGTTTTTCAGTTCCCGGCTGCTGTCCTTTTGTTCCATTTGCTCTCCTCCCTTTCACCCGTACCCCCATAAACAAAAAAAGTTGCACGAAACCGTGCAACTTTTTTCAAAAATATAAAAACCGGCTATTTTCCGTTCATCCGGGAAGCACGGAAAAGCTGCAGTCTTTTCCCGTGTAATCCCCATTTTCTCAGAATTTTCTCATAATTTCTTCCATTCCCCGGCTGAGGACCGCCTCCCGGCCCTCTCCCAGGGCCTGTCCCAGCAGCGTGTATTCCAAGAGAGTCCCATGGGGCACCGCCCAGGCACCCGCATCGGTACCCGGTGCCACCAGCCCGCCAATACCGGCAAACCAGGCCACATTTTCCACAGCGCTGTCCAGAATGGCTCCCACCGCTGCCTCCGGGAATCTTCCCTTTCCCCGGAGATTTCCTACCGCCGACAAAGTAGGCACCCACACGGTTCCGTTTTCCTTCATCGCCAGCATGGCCTCCCGGTCCAGGTAGGCCCCATGCTCCACGGAGTCCACACCAGCCTCAGCCGCCGCCTCCACAGTCCTTGCCCCGTTGGCATGGGCCATTACCGCAAAGCCCTCCTCATGGGCAATGTGTATCAGCTCCCGGATTTCCTCCGGCAGAAGGCCCTCCTCGCTGAGGGTGCCGAACTGCCGGAAGTCCATCAGCCCGGAAATCATGATTTTGATAAAATCCCCTCCGTTTTCCCGGGTCCGCTCCACCAGCGACCTGTATTCTCTGAGATTTTCAAATCCGTTCCCAATAAATCCCCCGTAATGGCCCTTTTTATACAGGTTTGCCAGGGGTGTCCGGTAGCGGATTCCATATTCCCCGGCAATTTCCCGGGCCAGAGCGCCGGCACCCCACCGGTCACCGCCGTCCCGCAGATAGGTAAACCCTGCCCCGGCGTATGCTGCCAGCGTCTCCCGGATCCATTTTTCGTCCGGCCCTTGCCGGTGTCTGTCGATGGCCTTTTTCCAGTCCCTTCCGTCCAGGACCATATGTATATGGCAGTCTGCCCGCATTTTCATCACATCCTCCCGGATACTATAGCAAATCCCGGAAAAATGCGCAATCCCCGCCCTGCCTCCCTGCCGGTTTTCCCTGAAAAAATTCACACTTTTTTCACTTGCATAATCCCGGCGCCTATGCTAGTATGTTATGTAGCTTGCTACATTTCTTTAGGAGGGATTCAACTGTCCACACACTACGGTCATTACATCCGTATGCTCCACTCCGCCACGGACCAGGCTATGACGAACGCCGTCATGGATCTGGAATTAACCGCCGCTCAGTGTCATATCATGGGCTTCATCACCCATCGAAAATCTCCCCCCTGCTCCCGTGATATCGAAGAGGTCTTTCATCTGAGTCACCCCACCGTCTCCGGGCTTCTGTCCCGGCTGGAAAGGAAGGGCTTCATCACCGTCCGGCCCGACGAGCACGACCGCCGCTATAAGCGAATTTATGTGCTTCCCAAGGGCTACGCACTGGATGAAACCATGCAGAGCACAGTCGCCGCCATTGAGCAGCGGCTGGTGTCCGGCTTCTCCGAGGCAGAGCAGGAGCAGTTCCGCACGCTTTTGATCCGTGCGATCGACAATCTGGACGCATGTCCCTGTAAACACAAACATAAGGAGGAAACAACCTAAATGCTCAAAACACTGGCAAAAAGCATCCGGGAATACAAATGGCCCGCTTTACTGAGCCCCCTGTGCATGATTGGCGAGGTAGCCATGGAAGTAATCATTCCCCTGGTCATGGCTGATCTGTACGACTACGGCGTTGTCCTGCAGGATATGCAGGTCGTTATCATCAAATCCATCCAGCTGGTGCTGTGCGCCCTGGCATCCCTGACCTTCGGCATTCTCTCCGCGGTCTACGCCTCCAAGGCCAGTACCGGCTTTGCGAAGAATCTGCGTCACGATATGTTCTACCGCGTCCAGAAATTCAGCTTCTCCAATATCGACAAATTCTCCAGCGCCTCCATCGTCACCCGGCTGACCTCCGATGTGGCAAACCTGCAAATGACCTTCCAGATGCTGATCCGTATGGCTATCCGCTGCCCCATGATGCTGATTCTGGCCTATGTCTCCGCCCACCGCATCAGCCCTGAGCTGAGCCGGATCTACCTGTACGTCATGCCTGTCCTGGCCATCTCCCTGTGCTGCCTGGTGCCCACCGTCTTCAAGATTTTCGACCGGGGCTTCAAGCTGACCGACCGGATGAACAACATCGTCCAGGAAAATGTCCACGGCATCCGGGTGGTCAAGTCCTTCGTCCGGGAGGATAAGGAGATTGACAAGTTCACCACCGTGACCGATGCCCACCGCAAGAATTTCTCCAAGGCAGAGAAGATTCTCTCCCTGAACTCCCCCATCATGATGAGCTGCGTCTACGCCTGTATGCTCACCATCTCCTGGCTCGGCGCAAACATGGTCGTTTCCTCCGGCAACAATCCGCTGAACGGCCTGACCACCGGCGAGCTTTCCTCCATGTTCACCTACACCACCCAGATTCTTGGCGGCCTGATGCAGCTGAGCATGGTGTTCGTTATGATCGTCATGGCCCGCACCCCTCTGCACCGCTGCCATGAGCTGCTCACCGAGGAGCCCGACCTGAAGTCCCCCGATGCCTCCGTTGCCGTCACCCAGGTTCCGGACGGCTCCATTGATTTTGAGAACGTGGGCTTCCGTTACTCCTCCACTGCCAAGCACCGCGCCCTGAAGGGTGTCAATCTGCACATCCCCTCCGGTGCCACCGTGGGCATTCTGGGCGGTACCGGCTCCAGCAAGTCCACACTGGTTCAGCTGATTCCCCGTCTGTACGATGTTTCCGAGGGTACCCTGAAAGTCGGCGGAATTGACGTTCGCAATTACGATCTGGAGGTCCTCCGGGACAATGTTGCCATGGTCCTTCAGAAAAACGAGCTTTTCTCCGGCACCATCAAGCAGAATCTGCGCTGGGGCAATCCCAACGCCACCGACGAAGAATTGATTCACGCCTGCCGTCTGGCCTGCGCCGACGAGTTCATTCAGGCCTTCCCCGATCAGTATGATACCTACATCGAGCAGGGCGGCACCAACGTTTCCGGCGGTCAGAAGCAGCGTCTGTGTATCGCCCGTGCCCTGCTGAAGCATCCCAAAATCCTGATTCTGGACGATTCCACCTCCGCCGTGGATACCAAAACCGACGCTTCCATCCGCCGGGCCTTCCGGGAGGAGATTCCCAACACCACCAAGATCATCATTGCCCAGCGCATCTCCTCCGTTCAGGATGCGGATATCATCATTGTCCTGGATAACGGTCAGGTAAACGCTGTCGGCTCCCACGATGAGCTGATGGTATCCTCTCCCATTTATCAGGAAGTTTATTACTCTCAGCAGAAAGGAGGGCTGGAATAATGCCTCCTGTAAGAATGCGCGGCGACGGTCGTATGGCAAAGGATCCCAAAAAGACCCTGTTCCGGCTCGTCAGCTACCTTAAAAATTATTGGCCTATCCTGCTTGTCGTGCTGCTTTGCATCGTGGTCACCGCCCTGGCCCAGACCACCGGCTCCACCGCCCTGGGCAAAATCGTGGATGAATACATTCTGCCCATGGTCAAAAGCGGTTCCACAGACTTTTCCGGCCTGAAAACCTTCATTTTGCAGATTGCCTGCGTCTTTGTTCTGGGCATTCTGGCCTCCTTCCTCCAGAGCTATCTGATGGTCGGTGTGACCCAGGGCATCCAGAAAACCATCCGCGATGAGATGTTCTCCCGGATGCAGCGGCTCCCTATCCGCTATTTCGACACCAATACCGCCGGTAATATCATGTCCCGCTATTCCAGCGACACGGACACCCTCCGGCAGATGATTTCCCAGTCCATTCCCCAGTGCATCTCCTCCATTGTCACCCTGGTCGTTGTTTTCATCACCATGGTCAAAACCTCCTGGATTCTGACCATCGTCACAATGATAACCGTTCTGGGTGTGGTGTTTGTTACCAAGTCTCTTGCAGGAAAAGCCGGCAAATACTTCATCGGTCAGCAGAAATCCCTGGGTCTCGTCAATGGCTATATCGAGGAAATGATTACCGGTCAGAAGGTTGTCAAGGTTTTCAATCACGAAGAGATCTGCAAGGATGAGTTCGACAAGCTCAACACCGACCTGTGTGAAAATGCCTTCGCCGCCGGCAAATTCTCCAATATGATGGGCCCCATCAACAACAACCTGGGCTATGTCCAGTATGCCATTCTCGCCATTGTCGGCGGTATTCTGGTGGTTTCCTCCGATGCCCAGCTGCTGTCTCTGGGCAGCCTGATGATTTTCATGAATCTGTCCCGGAACTTCAATATGCCCATCAACCAGATTTCCCAGCAGATGAACTCCATCATCATGGCTCTGGCCGGTGCTGAGCGGGTCTTTGAGCTGATGGACGAGGAACCGGAGCAGGATGAGGGCTATGTCCACCTGGTCAATGCCCGGATTGATGACCAGGGCTGCATCACCGAAACCCAGGACCGTACCGGTCACTGGGCCTGGAAGCACTATCACAAGGCTGACGACACCACCACCTACACCGAGCTGAAGGGCGATATCACCATGAGCGAGGTGGATTTCGGCTATGTTCCCGAAAAAACCGTTCTCCACGACATCTCCCTCTATGCCCACCCCGGCGAGAAAATCGCCTTCGTTGGTGCCACTGGTGCCGGCAAGACCACCATTACCAATCTTATCAACCGGTTCTACGATATCGCTGACGGAAAGATTCGCTACGACGGCATCAATATCAACAAGATTGCCAAACCGGACCTGCGCCACTCTCTGGGCGTGGTGCTCCAGGATGTAAACCTGTTCACCGGTACGGTGATGGAAAACATCCGCTACGGCAAGCTGGATGCCACCGATGAGGAGTGCATCCAGGCCGCCAAGCTGGCAAATGCCCATGATTTCATCATGCGCCTGCCCAAGGGCTATGATACGGAGCTCACCGGCAACGGTGCCAGCCTCTCCCAGGGTCAGCGCCAGCTGCTTTCCATCGCCCGGGCCGCTGTGGCGGATCCCCCCGTTATGATTATGGACGAAGCCACCTCCTCCATCGACACCCGCACGGAAAAGCTGGTTCAGGACGGCATGGACGCGCTGATGAAGGGCCGCACGGTCTTTGTCATTGCCCACCGGCTGAGCACAGTCATGAATTCCGACTGCATCATGGTTCTCGATCATGGCCGCATCATTGAGCGCGGCACCCATGATGAGCTGATTGCCCAGAAGGGAACCTACTATCAGCTCTATACCGGTGCCTTCGAGCTGGAATAAGCCATTTTCAGGCACGCCATTGCGAAAATGCAGTGGCGTGCTTCTCTTTCAGCATACCTTCAGGCTGGTGCGGTATACTTATCATACGCCGCCCCGGCCCTGCCGGAAAGCGGTACATTTTTCCCGAAAGAAGGTCCCCCTATGAAAAAACTCATCCCCCTGCTTTTGATTCCGGTCCTGCTTCTGGGCTGTACCCAGTCCGTTGCCGATGCTCCCGTTGCCTCCTCCGAGGCTGCCAGGGAGGCCCATCCCGATCTGGTCTCCACCGCCGCCCAGGAAATTCCCTTTCAGTCCCGGTTTGATTCCGAAACCCATATTTCTCTGTCAGATGACGGCATTCTGGTAGACGGCGGCCCCGAAACGGACACCGTCTTTACCTCCCGGGATATTATCTATTACGAGGACCGGGATACCTACGACAGCGGCAATCCCTACGGTCAGGGAACCGCTGAGGATAAGCACACCGCCGAAGAGGCCGCCGCCCATACCGTTGTGAATATCACCGCCCCCGGTACCTACCGTGTCAGCGGAACGCTGTCTGCCGGTCAGCTTCGGATTGATCTTGGCGAGGATGCCTGTGACGATGAATCCGCCGTAGTGGAGCTGATTCTGGACAATGCGGACATCACCTGCACCGTTGCCCCCGCCATTTTGTTCCTGAATGTTTACGAATGCGACGGCGACTGGTCCACGGATACCGCTTCTTCCTCGGTCGATACCGCCGCTGCCGGTGCCAATCTGGTTCTGGAGGGCCAAAATACCGTCTTCGGCTCCTACGTTGCCCGAATCTACAAGGACAAGGCCGGCGAAAAGAAGCTGTGGAAGCAGGACGGCGCTCTCTATTCCTATATGTCCATGAACGTGTTCGGCCCCGGCTCTCTGGACCTGACCGCCGAAAACGAGGGTCTGGATACGGAGCTTCACCTGACCATCAATGGCGGCTCCATCAACATCCGTTCCATGGATGATGGCATCAACACCAATGAGGACGGCGTTTCCGTTACCGCCATCAACGGCGGCATCGTCCATATCATCGCCGGTCTTGGCTCTGAGGGCGATGGTATCGACTCCAACGGCTATCTGGTAATTAACGGCGGCATTGTGGTCTCCTCTGCCAATCCCGCCTCCGATTCCGGTCTGGACGCGGACCTGGGCTCCTATATCAACGGCGGTC
This sequence comes from uncultured Oscillospiraceae bacterium, assembly GCA_964504605.1. Lineage (GTDB taxonomy): Bacteria > Bacillota > Clostridia > Oscillospirales > Oscillospiraceae > Faecousia. Next base: position 16,982 of record CAZDFB010000024.1, read on the forward strand.
TGGTCATCGCCCTCGGCTCCACCATGGACTGGGCCGAAAGCGATTCTGACCAGGTCACCATGAATCTCCAGTTTTCCTCCTATCAGGACAGCTCCGATTCCATTGTTGTAGCCTACAGCGACGGCACCGTTGCCTTTGCCTATGATCCCACTCAGGATGAGATTCTTGCCTCCAATGTACGCCGCTACCAGGGTGCCGTCATCTCCTCCCCGAATTTCCGGGTCGGGCAGAGCTATGAGGTTTATATTGGCAGCACCGTCTCCGGCACCGAGTCCGGCGGTATGTACGATGTTCTCACCGTTACCGGCTTCACCGGCGGCACGCAGATGCTCTACACCGGCACCGATGTCGGCATGGGCCACTTCGGCGGTGGTATGGGCGGTCACCGCCCCGATGATTTCGACGGTCATGCCCCGAATGGTGAAATACCCTCCATGCCCGACGGTGAGATGCCCTCTATGCCCGATGGTGAAATGCCTGCTCCTCCCGACGGCGAAGTGCCCTCTATGCCCGATGGTGAAATGCCTGCTCCTCCCGACGGCGAAGTGCCCTC
>CAZDFB010000024.1:17634-19327 GCA_964504605.1 uncultured Oscillospiraceae bacterium
CCGATGGTGAAATGCCTGCTCCTCCCGACGGCGAAGTGCCCTCTATGCCCGATGGCGAGGCCCCGGCAGAATTCGACGGTCAGGAGCCTCCTCAGCGGCCCAACGGCAGCAGCCAGGCCCCTGACAGCGCCGCCTCGAACACCCTTTTCCATATGACGGATAAAGTCAATGCCTTCTCCGGTGTTGCCCCCGCCACCAACTGACCTTTCCGCCCCACCAAAAGCTCTCCCGGATGTCAAAGAAATGTATAATTCCCGGCTCCCCCTATGGGGAGCCGCCCGAAATCTGTGATTTCAGGCAGCGATGGCAAAAGGGCCCCTCTCTGCAACTCGCTTGCATGGTGCCTGCGGGCGCACACATCACAGCATTCGCCGCGCCACCTCTCTCAGGGGGGCGGCAAAGGCTGGTATTTCCAGGAGCAGATCATTTTTTGACAATAAATCAGCCCTTGTCCAAGACAAGGGCTGATTTTCTTATTACAGCAATTGCAACGCGACGGTTTATCCAAGTGCGATGATTTGATGATAATCCCGGGGATTGCGCAAATGATGGGTGATCGTCAGCAATGTCAGCTCGGGAATGCGCAGCAGCTCCGATTCGATTTCCTTCGCGGTTTGCTCATCCAACGCGGATGTGCCCTCATCCAGAATCAGAAACGGCGTATTGCGGATCAATGCACGGGCAATTGCAACCCGCTGCCGTTGCCCGCCGGACAAAAATTCTCCGCGCTGGCCCACTTGATGCTCCGCGCCATCGGCAAATTGATTGATAAACTTTGAAACACCGCTGAGTTGCAGGGCGCGTTGAAAGTCTTCCTCGGAAAATTCGTCAAACAGGCAGATGTTATTGCGGATTGTGTCATCGAACAGAAATACATCCTGATGAATAACCGCGGCAATGCGGCAAAGACTTTCACGGTCTGTTTCCGCCAAAGAAACATCATCATACCGAATATCTCCGGTATAGCCATCCAGTTCTCCGCTCAAAAGACGGATTAGCGTGGTTTTACCGCTGCCGCTTTCTCCAACCAAGGCGCACTTCTCTCCCGTGCGGATGGTCAGCGACAGATTTTTTAATACCGGTACTCCCTCCTGATAGGCAAATCCCAGGTCGCGGACTTCCAGCGTTTTTTGAAAGGATGGCATTAAGTTGCTTGTTTTGTGCCTTTCATAGGCAGCAAATTTATCGACCCGCTGGATAATGGGCTTAGCGCCCCGAATCATGGGAATACCCATCAGCACCACGGAAAGACTGCTGCAAAAACTGCCGTTCAGGCCTGTGAAAGCCACAAGGGTTCCCGCACTCATTTTTCCTTTTAAAACCATAAACGCCGATGTGACAAGGATGATGGTCTGTGCCAGCACACTCAGAAGCTGGGCAAACGCATCCGAGAAGCTGTCCATCCCCTCATAGTGCTGCTGAGATTTTTTGAGGGCGGCGCTGCATTGGTTGAATTGCTTTCGGGCATGGCCCATTGCCCCAAAGGAACGCAGCACCTGAAATCCCGAGAGCAGCTCGGTAAGCACGGTATTCAGCGCAGCCAGCTTTTCCGAATGTTCTTTTGAAAGCCGCTTCATAAGCCGCCCCAGGGCTGTTGGCAAAATCGTCATCACTGCCGCGCACAGTACCGCCACCGCCGTGACTGCCGGAGAATACCAGAGCATCATTCCTGTGGAAAACACCATACAGCATC
>CAZDFB010000025.1:0-19297 GCA_964504605.1 uncultured Oscillospiraceae bacterium
TTCTTAGTACAAGTATTATACCATACTTGTCTAACAAATGGGGTGCAGTTCAGGATCCGTTCGCCCGGTTCTTTTATTTAATTTCCCAGGTCTTGATCTGGCTTGCCTTTTCATAGAGCTTCAGGTAGCTTTCATAGCGGGTTTTCCCAATGTCCCCCGCTGCCACAGCCGCCGTAACCGCACAGCCGGGCTCCCGCCTGTGGGAGCAGTCGTGGAATTGGCAGGTGCCCACATAAGGAGCGAGGTCCGGGAAGGCGTACTGGAGATTCTCCTTCAGGATAATCTCCATCTGGTCCGTATCAAAGGAGGAAAAACCGGGGGTATCGGCAACCAGCGTGCCCTCTCCCAGATCGTAAAGCTCCACATGGCGTGTCGTATGCCGCCCGCGGCCCAGCTTTTCGGAAACCTCCCCCGTCGGAAGAGCCAGCGCAGGGCAGAGCCGGTTCAAAATGCTGCTCTTGCCCACGCCGGAATTTCCCGTGAAGGCCACCAGCTTTCCCCGGATCAAATCGTGGAGGGCCTCCACGCCCTCGCCGCTTTCCGCACTGGTGCAGATCACCGGAAATCCCGCCTGCCGGTAGATCCGGGTCAGGTCCAGCGCCGGATCCAGGTCACATTTATTGACGCACAGATAGACCGGCACCTCCTGGTCACCGGCAATCGCCGCCACCCGGTCGATCAGGAAGGGCTCCGTTACCGGGTTGACGTTAGCGGCAAAGACCACAAGAGCGTCAATATTCGCCACAGCAGGCCGGACGAAGCTGTTCTTCCGGGGCAGAATCTTCTCCACCATCCCCTTCCCGTGCTCCACGGTGATCTCCACCATATCGCCGGTAAGGGGGCTGCTGCCCTGCTTGCGCAGGATGCCCCGGGCCCGGCAGGTTACCGTTCCCCCTGCCGTCCGCACATCGTAAAATCCGCTGAGTGACCGGATAATCCGGCCGGTTTCTTTTTCATTCATCAATTAAATACCACATCGTAAGAACTGTAATACGAGCCATTGATCCAGATCTGGAAGGTCTGGGTGCCCGAGCCGGTAAGCTCCACCCGAATGGAGACCGTTCCGGGCAAAATCTGGGTTGCCTCCCGGATGACCTGCCCGTTATAGTAAAGGCTCACCAGGTAGGCCTCCTCCCGCTCCGGCAGGGGAATGGGGACGATTTTTGTCACCTCAGCCGGGGCGCTGGACTCCGGCTCGGATGCTTCCGTGGTTTCCTCCGGGGCAGTTGATTCCTCCGTAGCCGCTTCGGTGGATTCCTCGGTGGGCTCCTCCGTGGAGGGCTCCGGAGTCGTATCCCGGGTGGGATTGTCCTTCGTCTCCGCGGGTCCCTTGGACACATAGAGAATAATGTGGGTCGTCACATCGATCTGCACATACTTGGTGGCGGACTGCTTCACCACTTCGTCCCTGTCCGCTTCATTTTCAACGTATTCCACGTCCACATTTTTAAAATCCAGGGCAGCCAGACGCTCCAGTGCGGCCTGTCTTCCCATGCCCACCACGTTGGGCATCTGGGCCAGCTTGACCTCCGGGCCGGAGCTGACGTAGACCTTTACCGCCTGGCCGTCGGACAGCTCCTCACCGGCCTCGGGGTCCGTCCGGATGACCCGTCCAGCCTCCACCTCGTCATTGGATTCGGTGTAAGGCAGCGGATTCATTCCCTGGCCCCGCAGGAAGCTCACCGCGTCCTCTTCCTTCAGGCCCCGCAGATCCTCCATATGCTTGACCTCCGGCTCTTCGCCCAGGCTCACGGACACCTTGATTACCGCGCCCTTGACCACCTCGATGCCCCCGGAGGGATTCTGGTCAAAGATAATTCCTTTTTCATAATCGGAATTATAGGAGTGCTCCACCTTGATAATCAGGTCATTATAGGTCATGCCGGAATAGTAGGTCTCCCCCAGAAGATTGGGAACGAGAACCATTTCCGTTTTGAACAGCGCGCCGCTCATCAGGGCAACAAGGAAAATGGCAATGGCAATCATCGCCACCACACAGCAGGTGACAATGGCAATGGTCGTCATCCGGCTGCGCTTCTCTTCCTCTTCAATGGCCCGACGGCTGCGCCGCTGCTGGGCCGCCCCGCGGCTGGTATCCGTGGAGGGTCTCCTTCCCGGGGCTGCCGTGCCGGCTGTCCGGGCACCTGTGCCGGTATTCCGGGATGCTCCCGTCCGCCCGGCGGTACTGCCGGCTCTCTCATGGGCAATTTTTCCGGCGGTGGTTCCCGCTGTCCGTATCGCTCCGGCGGCAGGAATCGGCTGTGTCGCGTTGCTGACACCGGTTCTGGTCACCGCCCAGGGGAACAAAATCATGGGATTCTTTCGGAATTCCTCCATGTCCCGAAGCATCTCTGTGGCAGAGGAATAGCGGTCCTTCACATCCAGCGCCATGGACTTCATAATGATCTGCTCCAGGCCGCCGGGAATATTGGGATTCAAAGCGGAGGGCATCACCGCACCGCCGTTGATATGCTGAATTGCCACCGCCACCGGCGATTCTCCGTCATAGGGAGGCCTTCCGGTCATCATTTCATACATGACCACGCCCAGGCTGTACAGGTCACTTCGGTTATCCACCCAGCCGCCCTTGGCCTGCTCCGGGGAAATGTAGTGGACCGAGCCCAGGGCCTCCTTCGTCAGGGTATTACTCTTGCTCATAACCCGGGCGATGCCGAAGTCCATGACCTTCACCGACCCGTTTTTCAGCACCATCACATTATGAGGCTTGATATCCCGGTGGACGATTCCCCGGCTGTGGGCGTGCTCCAGGCCCTTGGCGATCTGCATTGCGAAATGCAGCGTCTCCTTCCAGTTGAGCACGCCTTTTTTCTCCATATATTGCTTCAGGGAGATGCCGTCAATCAGCTCCATAACGATGTAGTTGGCGCTGTCCGTGGAGGAAACATCGTAAACCTGAACAATGTTGGGGTGGGACAGCATCGCCACTGCCTCCCCCTCCGCCCGGAAGCGGCGGCGGAATTCCTCATCCCTGGCAAATTCATCTTTTAATATCTTAATGGCCACCAGCCGGTTCAGCCGGTGACATCTGGCTTTATATACAACGGCCATGCCGCCGGTACCGATAATTTCCAGAATTTCGTACCGGTTGTCCAGCAGCCGCCCAATATATTGATCCATGAAAACAGTAGCTCCTTTCGCGGCTGTGAACTAAATCATAACGAGGACGCTGGTTACGTTATCCGGCGCTCCCCGGTTCTTCGCAATGTTCAGCAGACGCTGGCAGCAGTTCTGCTTTTTCACGCCGTGGACGACTTCAAACAGAATTTCCTGGTCATCCATCAGGTTGGAAAGTCCATCAGAGCAGAGCAGGAGGAAATCTCCCTTTTTTACCTCCAGATGGAAAATGTCGCACTGGACTGTGGGTTCCGTGCCAATGGCCCGGGTGATCAAATTCTTGCCCGGGTAGGTTCTTGCCATTTCCGGGGTCAGCTCTCCCCGGTCCACCATCATCTGCACCAGACTGTGGTCCGTTGTCAGCTGGCGGATGCCGTCGCCGTCAATGCCGTAGGCCCGGCTGTCGCCCACGTTGACCACTGTAGCCTTCCGACCACGGATCAGCACCGCCACCAGGGTGGTGCCCATGCCGTCAAACTCCGTAAACTGCTGTGCCTGGTCAAATACCGTAAAGTTTGCCAGCTTCACGGCACCCCGGAGCACCTGGTCGGTTTTCTCCGTGTCCATGTTGGCATTCCAGCTGCGCAGGACCTCCTGAACGAATACGTCCAGGGCCAGGGAGCTGGCAATATTTCCGGATTTCGCGCCGCCCATGCCATCGCAGACCACGCACAAAAGGCTGTTGCGATCCAGCCGCTGGATCTGATAGGAATCCTGGTTCTGCTTACGCACGCAGCCCGGATCCGTCAGGCCCCAATATTGCATCTTGCTCAGCTCCTTTCTCAGTCGTTGCCGGGCAGGTCATTTTTCCTGCCTGGAATTGTTTTCTTTGTTGTATTTTCTTCTCAGCTGCCCGCAGGAGGCATCAATATCTCCGCCCAGAGTCCGCCGTACCGTTGCGGTAACGCCGCCGTCCTCCAGAATCTTCTGGAATCTGGCTACAGCCGCTCTGGTGCTGGGCCGGAAGGGGCTCTCCTCCACATGATTCAGGGGAATCATATTGATATGGGCCGGCAGGCCCTTCAGCCGGCGCAGAAGCTCCCTTGCGTCCTGCTCCCGGTCATTGACACCATCGATCATGGCGTACTCAAAATGGATCCGCCGGGAGGTGGCATCGTAATAGCGGCGGCAGGCATCCAGCAGCACGTCCATGGGATAGGCCTTATTCACGGGCATAATCCGGTCACGGATCTCGTCGTTGGGTCCGTGCAGGGAAATCGCCAGGCTGATCTGAAGCTTCCGCTCAGCCAGCTCGTCGATTTTGGGAACCAGACCGCAGGTGGAGAGGCTGATATGCCGCATGGAGATATTCATGCCCTCAGGGCTGTTTACCAGCTCCAGGAACCGCATAACATTCTCAAAATTATCCAGAGGTTCCCCGATGCCCATGAGCACGATATGGGAAACAGGAAGGCCGGAATCCAGCTGGGTAAACAGCACCTCATCCAGCATTTCGAAGGGCTCCAGCCGCCGCACCAGGCCGCCAATGGTGGAGGCGCAGAAGGCGCAGCCCATCCGGCATCCCACCTCTGTGGAAATGCACACGGTATTGCCGTAGTGATAGCGCATCAGCACCGTCTCCACGCAGTTACCGTCGGAAAGCTGCCACAGGTATTTAATGGTGCCGTCCCGCTGGGACTCCTGCTTGCGCACCACCTTCGGCGGAAGAATCGGAAGCTCCGCCGCCAGGGCATCCCGGAGGCTCTTGGGAAGGTTTGTCATCTCCTCATAGCTTCTGACACCCTTGTGGAGCCATGTATAGACCTGCTTGCCCCGGAAGGCGGGCTGGCCCATGTTCTTCAGGGCCGCCGTCAGTTCCGGTATGGTCATGGATTTTACATTCATGCTTTCCTCCGCATTCTGGCAATAAAGAAGCCGTCGGTATCATACTGTCCTGGAACCAATGTCAGCATACCACTCCCGTTTTCCGGGAAAGGCATCGGCAGAGGCAGCTTTTCCAGGAAAAAATCCGGATTTTCTCCCAGGAATTTTTCAACCACCCCTTCATTCTCCTCCCGCAGCAGCGTGCAGGTGGAGTAGAGAAGGATGCCTCCCTTTTTGACATATTTCGCCTGATTGCGCAGAATATGAAGCTGCAGCGCAGGCAACTCCTTCATTGTATCCGGGTCCTTATAGCGGATATCCGGTTTTTTCCGGATAATACCGTAGCCGGAGCAGGGTACATCCGCGATCACCGCGTCCATGGCACCGTCCCACTCCGGGACATAGGCCGTGGCATCCTGCTGCCGGGCTTCCACGCAGGTCAGCCCCAGCCGGGCCGCGCCCGCGGCAATGATTCCCGCCTTGTGGGCGTGAATATCGCAGGAAAGGATGCTTCCCTTTCCGCCCATGGCAATGGCTGCCGCAAAGCTTTTCCCTCCCGGTGCGGCGCAGCAGTCCAGAACCCGGAGTTCCTCCCGGGGGAGCTGGGCGCAAAGGACACTGAGGCGGGCAGCGGGATCCTGAACATAGAACATTCCCTCCCGGAAGGCCCGGAGCCGTTCCAGGTTTCCCGTGCCGGACAAAACCAGGCAGTCCTCCATCCAGCTGTGAGGAACCGTATCCACGCCCTCCTCCGCCAGACTCTCCACCAGCTCTGCGGCGGTGCAGCGCAGGGTATTCACCTGAACCACCGTCTGGGGGGCGGCATTGTTGGCCTGAAGCATGGCTTCCAGCCGCTCCCTGCCCACATTTTCCTTCAGCAAATCCACCAGTTTCTGGGGATGGCTGTATTTTTCCACATAGGATTTGGGCTCCTTCAGGGTGCCCTTTGTCTGGACCGCCCGGCGAAGAACGGCATTCACCAGTCCCGGTGCCGAGCGCTGCTTTTTGCAGTAGCGCTTCGTCAGCTCCACAGACTCATTTACCGCCGCGCTGTCGGGAATTTTGTCCAGCTCATAAATCTGATAAAGGCCCAGGTGCAGAATATCCCGCACCGCCGGGTGCAGATCCCGGACCTTGCCTGTCAAAAGCTGCTGCAGGTAAAAATCCAGCTTCAGCCGGTTCTGCAGCACACCGTATGCCAGCCGGGTAGCCAGTGCCGCGTCCCGGCTGTCCAGCCGGTCCCGGATAATATAGTCCTTCAGCACGCCATTGGACCAGGCGCCGCCGGAGCGGCAGGCGATCAGCGCATTCAGCGCTGTCTCCCGGGCGCCCATTACAGCTCCATGGGATGGCCCCGGAAATAGTCGGGGGCTGCCATCCGCTTTCCGCCCTCCGCCTGAAGCATCCGGATCTCCACAACGCTGCCGCCGCCGCAGGCGATTTTCAGTCCTGTTTTGGACAGTGCCACCGGGGTTCCGGGAGCCTTGGCGGTGGTTTCGTCCAGAACCACCGTCTGGTGAATCTTGAAGGCTTTTCCTCCGATCTCCGCCGTAGCCACAGGCCAGGGATTCAGGCCCCGGACCTGATTGTGAATCTGGCGGGCCGTTCTGCTCCATTCAATGGGGCACATGGATTTATCCAGCATAGGCGCAAAGGTGGCCTTAGCATTATCCTGGGGCACCGCCGAGGCTATCCCCCGGCTCACGCTGTCCAGCGTGCCGCTCAGCAACTCAGCAGCCAGAACCGCCAGTCTGTCCAGCAGCTCTCCGGCTGTCTCGTTTTCCCCGATGTCAGTCTTCGCCACATCGATCACGTCGCCCTCGTCCACGCCCCTGGACATAAACTGGGCGCTGACACCGGTCTGCGTCAGTCCGTCCAGCACCGCCCACTGATAGGGAGCAGAGCCCCGGTACTGGGGCAGGATGCTGGCGTGGATGTTGATGCAGCCCAGCGGCGGAATATCCAAAACCTTCTGGGGCAGAATCCGCCCATAGGCCACCACGGCACAGACATCGGGCTTCAGGGCCCGAAGCTGCTCCACGCTTTCCTCATCACGGAAGTTTTCCGGCTGGAACACGGGAATACCGGCTGCCAGGGCCACCTCCTTCACCGGAGATGCCATAAGCTTCATGTGCCGGCCCTTGGGGCGATCCGGCTGGGTATAGACACCGACGACCTCAAAGCCGTCGGCTAAAATCCGTTTTAAACAGGTTGCCCCGATGTCCGGGGTTCCCATGAATACTACTCTCAAGCTCTGTCCTCCTGCAGGGCTGGGGGTTTGCCCCCGCCATACATTATTCTTCGTCGTATTCCAGTTCTTCATCGGTCAGGAAGCGCTCCATGACCTGGGTATACAGAATACCATCCAGATGGTCCAGCTCATGGCAGAAGCAGCGACCGATCAGCTCCTCGCCCTCTGCCTCAAACCAGTTGCCGTCCCGGTCCTGAGCCCGGACCTTGGCATAGTAGGGCCGCTTCACCAGGCCGTATTTTCCGGGGACGCTGAGGCAGCCCTCCGGGCCGGTCTGTTCCCCGTCGGTCTCCACCAGCGTGGGATTCACCAGTTCCAGAATCTCCTCACCGGTGTCAACGAGGACGACCCGGCGCAGAATTCCCACCTGAGGTGCCGCCAGGCCAACGCCGTTGGCTTCCAGCAGCGTATCGCGCATATCATTGAGCAGCTTATGCAGCCGCCAGTCGAACTTCTCCACGGGCTTGCAGACCTTGTGAAGTGCCGGATCCTTATCCGTCAGAATTTTACGAAGACCCATTGTAATAACCTCTTTCTATGCGTCAAATCCGTTGACATCCACAAAGGCGGACACACCCCGGCTGGCCTTATCCCGGGAAAAAGCCCGCAGAAGGTAGGCCAGCAGCTGCCGCAGAGGCCGGCTGAGCCGGCACCGCAGCGTCAGATTATAACGGAAATTGTAGTTTATCTTTGGCACCGGGCAGGGCGCGGGGCCCAAAACGGTGCATTTTTCTTCCTGATAGGTGCTTTGCCGCAGACATTCCTTCAGGCTGTCCCGGAATTTGGCGGCACATCGCAGCACGGCAGCCTCATCCTGACCTGTAAAGGTCACCTGGGCCACATCTCCGAAGGGCGGTGCGTTCTGAACCCGGCGCAGATTGATCTCCAGGTCGTAAAACCCATCATAATTCTGCTCCGCCGCCAGCCGGATTACCTGATTCTGGGGTACCATGGTCTGAATTACCGCCCGGCCGTCGCTTTCGCCCCGGCCTGCCCGACCGATCACCTGGGTGAGGATGTTGAAGGTCGTCTCCCCCGCCCGGTAGCCGCCGGAATAAAGGCTCAGGTCCGCGTCCAGCACGCCCACCAGCGTTACATCCGGCAGATTCAGTCCCTTGGCAACCATCTGGGTGCCGATCAGCACGGGAATATGGTCGTTTCGGAAGGTATTCAGAATTTTTTCGTGGGTATTCACCGCGCTGACCGTATCCGCATCCATGCGAATCGTCTCCATATCCGGAAACAGGGCATTCAGCTCCTGCTGAACCTTCTGTGTGCCGGTTCCGATGGGCTTCAGCGGTCCGCCGCAGCTTGGGCACCGCTCCGGTGCCGGCTGGGAAAAGCCGCAGTAATGGCACATGAGCCTGTGATTGGCGCTGTGATAGGTAAGCCGGACATCACACCGGGGACACGACGGAATCTCCCGGCAGTCCACGCAGACCAGCGCCCGGGCATTGCCCCGGCGGTTCAGCAGAAGAATGGTTTGCTTTTTCTGCTCCAGATTGTCCGCAATGTCCATCCGCAGAGCATCGCTCAAGGAAAGGTCATTTCCATATTTCAGTTCCTCCCGCATATCCACGATCTGAACGGCGGGAAGGGGCCTGCCATTGTATCGCTGCCGCAGGGTATACAGCTGATAATCCCCGCTTTTCGCCCGATACATACTCTCAATTGAGGGGGTTGCCGAGCCCAGGAGCACCAGCGCCCCTTCCTTGGCACCCCGCCAGATGGCAACCTCCTTGGCGGAATACCGGGGCGTGTTCTCCGATTTGTAGGAATGCTCCTGCTCCTCATCCAGAATGACCAGTCCCAGCCTGGGGCAGGGGGCAAAAATCGCGGACCGGGTACCGACCACCACCGTGGCCTGGCCCTGCCGGACCCGCTTCCACTGGTCATAGCGCTCACCCACGGACAGGGAGCTGTGAAGCACGCCCACCCGGTCCCCAAACCAGGCCGCCAGCAGCCCCAGAAGCTGTGGGGTCAGGGCGATCTCCGGGACCAGCAGCATGGCATTCTTTCCTTCCGCCAGGCAGGATTGGATGAGCTTGATATAGACGGAGGTTTTTCCCGAGCCGGTCACGCCATAAAGCAGGGCTACCCCGGGTGTGGGTGCTTCCATCTGGGCCTTCAGCCCGGCAAAGCACCGCTCCTGCTCTGGATTCAGCACCAGAGGCCCATCCAGGGCAACGGGCTTAATCTCCCGGCAGCGCAGCACCGGTCGCTCCGAAAGGGTCAAAAGCCCCAGAGACTCCAGCCGGTTAACGGTGCCCGTCTTGGCACCGGTGAAGTAGCACAGCTCCTTCACCGACACACTTCCCAGGCTGCACAGCAGCTCCAGCACCGCCCTCTGCATGGCGGCAGACCGGGGCCGGGAAGCGGCATAGGCCATTGCCTCCTCCACGGAGGCGGATAAAGTGGCAATCCGCTCGGTTTTGTCACCGGCTTTTCTTTGAAAATCCGTGTGACCGGCGATCCACTTTTTATTTTTCAGGTATGCAAGGGCGGCGCTGAGGATCTCCTCCTCCGGAATCAGATCCCGAAGCTGATTTTCCTCTGCCCGGCCTCCCAGCTCCTCCATAAGCCGGAGAATCTGCAAAGCCCCTTCCTTGCGTATTGTCTTCTCCTTCCAGGACTGATCCCCGGTAAGTGAATAGCTGGCCCTGGTCTGAAACCAAAGCCCCGCCGGGAGCATTGCCCGGATGGCATCATAGAAGGTGCAGAAATAGCGCTCCCGCAGAAAGGCCGCCAGGCGAAGCTGGGTTTCCGTCAGCACGGGCTCCGGGTCCAGGCAAATCTCAACGGATTTCAGCTTTTCCTCGCTGCCTTCTTCCACCGACAGCACAACACCCTCGGTCCGCTGGTTGCCCCTGCCAAAGGGCAGAAGCACCCGCTGTCCCGGGACAAGGGACATTCCCTCGGGAATGTGGTAGGAATAGGGCTTGTCTATGGCGAAATTTGCCGCGGCAACCGCGATCTTTCCGATCATATCCTGGCCCTCCTTCCCGCCGGCGAAGGGGCGCTTTTTCATCCCCTTCCCCGCAAAAACGCTTTTCTCAGTTTCTGTACTCGTCCTTGATGCTGCCGGAGAGCTTACCGTCAGCCACTTCCTGAATTGCCAGGGTAACGGGCTTCTCGGGCAGTTCTTCCTGCAGAGCCTCCGCCTCAGCGGCGATCTGGCGAGCCCGGTGGGCCACCACATTCACCAGCAGGTAACGGCTCTCAACATTCTTCAGCAAATCTGCAACAGGGGGGTAAAGCATATTTAAATTCCTCCAAATCAATCGGCCTTTTCGGCAATAATGTTCAAAATTTTATTTACACAGGCATCCACCTGGTCATTGACAACGACATAGTCGTATTTTCCGGTCTGGTCCATCTCCCAGTGGGCACGCTCCAGACGGAGACGAATCTGATCCTCCGGCGTATCGCCCCGGCCCCGGAGGCGGCGCTCCAGCTCCTCGGCGGAGGGGGGCGCAATAAAGATCAGGGTTGCGTCCGGGCGCTTGGCACGGACCTGGAAGGCACCCTTGGGCTCAATATCCAGAATTACGCAGCCCGTTTCCAGCTTCTGCTCCAGCTGCTCCGCCGGGGTACCGTAGTAGTTTTCCATATGGGCATCATACTCAAGGAAAGCATCCCGGTCAATCATATCCCGGAAGACCTCCTTAGTGACGAAATAATAGCTGACACCCTGAATCTCGCCGGGTCTGGGTGCTCTGGTCGTGGCAGAAACGGAGAATTTCAAATCCTCCCGGGCTGCCATGAGCTTTTCCAGCACGGTGCTCTTTCCCACACCGGAAGCGCCGGAAATCACAAAAAGCTTTCCTTTGCTCATGCCTCTTCCTCCTCTTTCTCCTGCGTATGCTTGTCCAGCCAGCGGTCGGAAATGGTTTCCGGCCCCACGGCGGAGAGAATAACGTGGTCTGTATCCATCAGAATCACTGCCTTGGTCTTTCGTCCGAAGGAGGCATCGATCAGCATTCCCCGGTCCCGGGCCTCCTGAATGAGCCGCTTGATGGGGGCAGAGTCCGGTGCGATCACCGCCAGCATCCGGTTCGCCGCAATCATGCTGCCAAAGCCAATATTGATCAGTCTCATGGCCGCTCCTCTTATTCGATATTCTGGGTCTGCTCCCGGATTTTCTCCAGCTCAGCCTTGATATCCACCACAATCCGGGCCAGGGCCACATCGGTGCACTTGGAGCCGATGGTATTGGCCTCCCGGTTCATTTCCTGAAGCAGGAAATCGAGCTTTCTGCCGACGGCACCGCCGCCGGAGAGCATGGTATTCATCTGCTGCAGATGGCTGCGAAGGCGGACCGTTTCCTCATCCACCGCCACCTTATCGGCAAAAATGGCAGCCTCGGTCAAAATCCGGCTTTCATCAATGGCAGTATTCTGAAGGACCTCCTTCAGCTTGTTTTCCAGCCGGGTGCGGTAGTCAATGACGGTCTGACTGTTTCCGGCCTCCACCTTCCCGACCAGCTCCAGGATGGTATTGCCCCGGCTGCGCAGGTCCGCATCCAGCGCCGCGCCCTCTGTCGTACGCATGGCGTTGTAGCTTTCCAGCGCCCTGCCAACCGCTGCCAGCAGGTCGTTTTTCAGCGCTTCCTCATCCACCTCGGGCTTTTCCACAGTGAAAATCTCCGGAACCCGGGAAATGGTGGAGACACTGATATCATCCTTCACGCCGAATTCCTCCACCATGCGGTGCATGGCGCTCAGGTACTGCTCCAGCAGGGCAGTGTTCAGGCTGACCCGAGCCTCATCCCCGGCTTCGGACTTGATCGTGATAAAAACATCCACCTTGCCCCGGGACACCGCGGCCTTTACCGCCTGCTTCACCGCGTCCTCCGCAAAGGAAACGGAGCGGGGCAGCTTTACGGTGCAGTCCAGATACCGATTGTTTACGGAGCGGATCTCCACTGTGAATTCCCGGCCGTTCACCGTTTCCACGGCCCGACCGTAGCCTGTCATGCTTTTAATCAATGGTATTATCCCCTTTTTTGAGAGATTCCGGAATCGCGTTCTCCGCAAATCCCGTGATGGTATACTCTGTTTTCTCTTTTTTCGCGACCTTCCGGTCGTAGACCACCGCCAGTACGATGCCAAGGCAGAAGCTCAGGCTTCCGATCAGGGGGCCCATATCCAGCAGGCTGTGCCCCAGATAGTAGCCCAGGAAAAACAGCACCAGCGGGGCCACATAGAAGACTCCCACCGCCCGCATCACGGGCCCGGAGCGGGACCGGATCACCACCAGGTCCCCGGTCTTCGCGCCAATGGGATTCTTCGCCTCCAAAATCATGTATTCCTTGGCTGCGCCGCAGCCGGAGCACTTGTGGCAGTCACCGGAGCAGGCGCTTTCGCGCATATGGAGCACCTGAGCAGTTCCGTTATCATAGGTTTTCCGAACCCGCACAGTCTGCTCCATTTATTTGTCCCCCTTCGCACGGACGGTCGTGTACACGCTGTAGCTGCCCAGTGCCCCGGTGTTGGGGAAGGCAGTGCCCAGGGTGATCTGCACCTTCCGGCTGGAGGTTCCTGTCTCCGCGCCGGTAAAGTCCACCGTCACAATGATATCCTCCGGGGTGATCGCCGCAATTTCCGAGGAGGGGCCCCGGAGAATCACTTCCAGCATCTGAGTGGTGATCTCCACCTCCAGACCGTCGGGTACGTTGATGGCCTGGATATTCTCAATGGTAAATTTTCTCGTGCTCAGGGCGGGGAACTTGATGCTCACCGTGGCCTTTGTCACGCCGGTCATGTTGGTAACACCCTCCGGCATAACGATATCGAAGGGAACCTCTGCCGCCTCCGCATATTCCGCCAGATCAATGGTGCCCAGAATGATTTCATCCAGATCCTCCAGAGCGGCGGCACTGCCGCAGACCTGGACCTGCATGGGATCGATGGTGATGGAGGTGGTTTTTTCCGTCGCACCGCCGCCGCTGACAACCTTAACGGTCAGCGGAACGGTCTTAACCTTCTGAATGGGCAGGCGAAGACGGACCTCCTCCTGATAGACCGTAATCAGCTCCGAATCCACCGGCTCACCATTTTCATCACAGAGGGTGAATTTGTAGCTTTCATCGATTGTTTCCGTGCGGTCAGTCAGCATGACCTCGATTTTTGCCTGGGAGATGGTTTCCACCACATTCTCCGGGCCGGAAATACGGATGGTCTCCGAATCCAGCGTCTCCTCATCATTCTTCGTGGTGAAGCCCTCCGGCACAGCGCCGGCATAGACCACATTCACGTCCACATCCTTATAAGCCCGCTTGGCAACGCTCACGGTGATGTAGCTGGGATATCTGCGCTCCACCACAAAGGCGTTGTTTGCCACGCTGCCGGGATAGGAGATGGTATAGCCCAGCTGAATATTCTCACCCGGGTCATAGATGGTTGCAAGGTTGGCCTTCAGGGTAATATTGGACCGGTTGAGCTGGTTCAGATCCGACCGGTTGCCGGAAAGGCGAAGGGTCGCCGTAGTTTTTCCGGTGGCAACAATCATCAGTCCCCGCTCCTCCAGAGCGGATTCGCCCTCCAGAACCACGGGAATATCTGTAAATTCGTCCTCAGAGCCCGGGCTTACCACGGTAATGACGTAGTACCAGAGGCTGAAGGCCATAACCAGGGACAGCAGCAGATATGACAGTCTTTTCTTCATTTTCCGCCGTCCTCCTTATCCTTCTTCTGAAGCTTCTGCTTCAGCCGCAGTGCCAGGTTGGCATTCTTTTCCTGTCCATCGGGGCAGAGCTCATTGTAAAGCAGCCGCTCCAGGGTCTGGGGGGCCAGGTGCCGCTTGAGCATACCGCCCACCGCCACGGAAATAGTACCCGTCTCTTCGGAAACAATCACAACCACCGCATCAGAAACCTCACTCATGCCAACGCCCGCCCGGTGACGGGTACCCAGGTCCGCACTGAGCCGGCTGCTGTCCGAAACCGGCAGCACACAGCCCGCCGCGGCTACCCGACCATCCCGGATAATCATGGCACCGTCGTGAAGGGAGGCCTTGGGGAAAAAGATGTTGCGGATCAGCTGCTCGGAAACCTGACCATCGATCTGGGTGCCGTTCCGGAAATATTCGTCCAGCCGGACCTCCCGGGCAAAGACAATCAGCGCGCCCACCCGCTCCCGGCTCATGATTTCACAGGCCATGACCGTTTGGGAAATGACATTATCCATCTCCTGCTGGGGCCTTGTGTTGATGCCCAGAAGATTGCGAAGCTTTACACTGCCCAGCCGGTCCAGCATCCGCCGCAGCTCAGGCTGGAACAGAATCACCACAGCCAGAAGGCCCACCGCCAGGAACTGGTCCAGGATGAAGCTCAGTGTGTAAAGCTCCATGGCCTCCGTCAGCCAGGCAACGACAACCAGCGCCAGCACAGCACGGAAAATCCGTATTGTGGTGGGGGATTTAATCAGGGGCAGTAATTTATATATCAGAAAAGCCACAATTGCAATATCCAGATAGTCCGACCACTGCATCCGCGTGATCGTCTGCAGGAAGCTCTGAAAGAAGTCCATACCGGCGATTTCCTCTCTTTCATGTCTTTTTTAAAAAGCGCATACTGCGCTATGGTATACTTATCTATTATCTTTCCTATTATAACGGATTGTTCCGGGGATAGCAATAGATATTCTGTAAAAAATTCAGCTTTTCCCGGGCTTAAGTTTTGACACCGCCCTGCAAAGCGTCTGAGTCTGGCCCGGGTTCGCATCCCAGCCGAAGCTTACCCGAACCGTCCCGGTTTCCAGGGTTCCCGCGCTCTCGTGGGCCAGGGGTGCGCAGTGAAGACCAGAGCGCACCGCGATTCCCTGCTCTCCCAGCCTGGCTGCCGCCTCCTCGCAGTCCATATCCGGCAAAAAGGAGAGGGTTGCGGCCTGATGGGCACCGGAAAATACCCGCAGGCCCATGCGTTTCAGTCTCTCTCCGCAGAGTCGGGCCTGCTCCCGCTCACGGGAAAACAGTTCCTCCATCCCCCGGTCCCGGAGCCATCGGATGCCCGCCTCCAGCCCCGCTATGCCCGGAACATTCAGCGTTCCTGCCTCCAGCCGGTCCGGAAGCCAGCCTGGCATATCCGTACTTTGGGAGGCGCTGCCGGTTCCGCCCCGGATAAGGGGCTCAGCCCCTCTCGCGCAGAGCAAAATTCCCGTCCCCTGGGGGCCCAGCAGGCCCTTATGCCCGGGCATGGCAATAAAATCCGCTCCAAGCGCCGTCAGGGAAAGGGACAGGCTTCCGGCTGACTGGGCAGCATCCAGGACGAAGGGAACTCCATACTGCCGGCACAGGGCCGCCATTTCCTCCACAGGCAAAATATAGCCAAAAACGTTGGAAACATGGGTAAATACCGCGCATTCCGTTCCCTTCCGCAGGCCCTCCTCAAATTCAGACAGGGTATTCTCCCAATCAAAGAGCCGTCTGCCCGCCACCCGGACCCGGGCTTCCAGACCGTAAAGGGGCCGGGTCACCGCGTTATGCTCAAAGCCGGATATCAGCACCCGGGCCCCGGGCTTCACCAGCGTGTGGATTGCGATATTCAGCCCATGGGTGCAATTGGATGTGAATACCACCTGCTCCGGCTGGCATTCAAAGAGGGCTGCCGCCTGCTCCCGGCATCGATAAACCTGCTCTGCCGCCGCCATTGCCGCCCCATAGCCGCCCCGGCCCGGATTGGCGCAGGTTCCCATGGCTTTTTCCACCGCCCGCAGCACCTCCGGCGGCTTTCGGAAGGAGGTAGCGCCATTGTCCAGATAGATCACAGCTTCACCTCCTCCAGCCTTCCGTTTTCCTGCTGCAGATATACTTTCCGCAGAGGAAGCCCCGCCTCCCGCAGGAGCCGGACCGGCGGCGCAATATCCGCCAGCCAAAGCCGCAGACAGTAGCCGCAGCCCTGCTCTTCCATCCACCGGGGCGTGCGCCGCAGCGTGCAGCGGTACTGCTTCCGCTCCAGGAGCCGCTGCCCCCGCTGGGCAAATGTCACCGACCGGAATGTTACATAATAGAATCTCATAGCCCTCAACCTCCTTACGTCAGGCTATGCCCTCCGGGTCGAAAGGGTTCACTTTCTGCCGTCTCCCCGCCGGGTTCCGTGACCTCTTTTCCTTCCCCGGGCCCCACAGCAGCAAAATCCCCGCTCACCTTAAAAGGTGGGCGGGGTTAAAATTCAGGATTGGAAGTGACCTCCCCGGGAGGGGCGGCCCTGCAAACAAATTTGCAGCTGCGTAGAATGCTCTGAGGGCACCGCGGGAGCGGTGCCCTCAGGCTGTCGTAAAATAATCGTTTCCGGTGGTGTTGTGTCATTCCTCCAGCAGGCACACTGCATGGCAGGCCATTCCCTGGCCCTCCCCGGTAAAGCCCAGATGCTCCTCCGTGGTTGCCTTTACATTGACCCGGGATGCCTGGATTTCCAGCGCGGAGGCAATATTGCTCACCATCTGGGGAATATACTGCTTCAGCTTTGGCTGCTGGGCTATCATGGTCACATCGATATTGCCGACCCGGAAGCCGTTTTCACGGAGCTTCTGCCCCACCTGCTCCAGCAGGAGCAGAGAGTCCGCCCCCTTGTATTTGGGGTCCGTATCCGGGAAATGGTAGCCGATATCCCGCAGCCCCGCAGCCCCCAGAAGGGCATCAGACACCGCGTGAAGCAGCACATCCGCATCACTGTGGCCCAGAAGGCCCCGTCGTTCATAGGGAATCTTTACGCCACCCAGGATTAGCTCCCGGCCCTCGGTCAGCCTGTGTACGTCATATCCGTGTCCGATTCTCATTCGATTTCCTCCAGAAGCATATTCGCGATTTTCAAATCCATGGGTGTGGTGATTTTGATATTCCGCTCGTCACCCTCCACAATTTTCACCGACATTCCCATCTGCTCCACAGCTGCGCAGTCGTCGGTCACTGCCAGGCCCTGCTTCTCCACCCAGGCATGGGCACCCCGCAGCAGATCAATGTCAAACACCTGGGGTGTTTGAATGGCCCGGAGGGATGCCCGGTCCGGTGTCTGCTGCACAATGCCGCCGGTGACCACCTTGACCGTGTCCTTCACCGGGATTCCCGGGGCAGCGGCACCATAGGTATTCGCCGCGCGGATCACACGGTCAATCAGCTGCCAGTCGCTGAAGGGTCTGGCCCCGTCGTGAACCGCCGCCAGCTTCACCCTGGCAGACAGGGCATTCAGGCCGTTGCGAACCGACTCCTGCCGGCTGCTTCCGCCGGCCACCACCGCGGTAACCTTGGAAAAATCCCGGCAAAGGCCCATTACGCCCTCAATCAGGTCCGGTCGGGTGACGATCACGATTTCCGAAACCGCGTCACATTCCTGAAAATTCCGGACCGTGCGGCGAATAACCGCCTCGCCATGAAGCTGTGCCATGATTTTGTCAATTCCGCCCATACGGGAGGCATTCCCCCCCGCGACAATCACTGCGCCGCAGCGCTTAAGTCTAACGTTCAGCACCTTCCGGGCAGGCTTTGTGATAACGGTAGCGTCCATAGCATCAAAGCTCCTTTACAATTTGCTTGAAACATTCGCCCCGGACCATGAAATTTTTAAACTGGTCAAAGGACGCGGAGGCCGGGCTCATCAAAACCACATCCCCCGGCTCTGCGGCAGCGGCAGCGGCACGGACCGCGACTTCAAAATCGCCGCAGTCAGTCATTTCCGGCATTTCTCCGCCGCAATTTTCCACAGCCCGCCGGATCTGCGGCGCGGTAGCTCCGCACAAAAACAGCTTCTTTACATGAGTGCAGACCTCCGGCCCCAGCGTGTCGTAGGGAATATGCTTGTCGTAGCCCCCCGCGATCAGGATGACCTTCTCCCGGAAGCTGCGCAGACCGGCAATGGTCCGGCTGGGAGAGGAAGCAATGGAATCGTTGTAAAAGCGAACCCCATTCCGAATCCTGACCAGCTCAATCCGATGCTCCACGCCGCCAAAGCTTCCGGCCACCTGGCGTATCACCGCATCGCTGACCAGTCCGTCCACCGCCGCAATGGCTGCCATGTAATTTTCAACATTGTGGACACCGGGAAGCAGAATATCCCCGCAGTTCAGGACTGGCTTGCCGTCCCGCAGAATCGTATCTCCCTCCAGGCACACATAGGCACTGCCCTGCCGGGAGAATTTCCGGGTAATGCCGTTGCCCGTGAAGCCATCCGTAATGGCATTGTCCTGATTCACCACGAGCAGGTCCTCCCTGCCCTGAAACCGGAAAATATTTTTCTTGGCATCCACATATTCCGCCATATCCTTATGGATATCCAGATGATTGGGGGCCAGATTTGTAACAACCGCCCGGGCGGGACTGCGTTTCATATCCATCAGCTGGAAGGAGCTCAGCTCCACCACGGCGTAATCCGTTGGCTTCATCTGCCGCACCAGCGGCAGAAGGGGGGTTCCAATGTTGCCGCCCAGCCAGACCTGCTTTCCGGCAGCCTTCAGCATTTCGGAAATCAGGGTCGTGGTTGTGGTCTTTCCGTCCGAGCCGGTGACGCCGATCAGGCTGCAGGGGCAGACCTCAAAAAACACTTCCATCTCCGATGTAATCCGGGCACCCCGGTCTGCCAGGGCCCGGATGGCGGGATTGCCGGGATGCATACCCGGTGTGCGGAAAACCAGATCCGCCTCCACGCCCTCCAGGTACTCTTCACCCACACGGAGCTTGCAGCCGGCCTTCTCCAGCTCCAGAAGCTCCCCGTCCAGCTTTTCCCGGGGGGTTCGGTCGCAGCCGGTCACATCACAGCCGAACTCCAGTAGCATCCGCACCAGTGGGCGGTTGCTGACACCCAGACCCAGCACGGCAATTTTCTGTCCTCTCAGGGAGGTAAAATATTGTTCAAAGGCAGTTGACATACACATTCCTCATTTCCATAGCGCAGGAAAGCTCAGCCTTGGCTTTACGGCTTTCATCGCCTATAGTATATACATTTCAAAAAGAATTTGCAAGGACATTTGACATTTGCGTCCGGTTGCGGTACAATATTTCCGCAACTGGGCCGGACAGCCGCGGACGCACGCCGAAAGGCGGCGGATGAGGAAAGTCCGGGCTCCACAGGGCAGGGATAACGGGTAACGCCCGCCG
>CAZDFB010000026.1:0-19199 GCA_964504605.1 uncultured Oscillospiraceae bacterium
CCAGCCTGGTCATTGCCATGGTCTGGCAGGCCATTGGCTACTACATGGTTATGTACATGGCCTCCATGTCCGCCGTGCCCGCATCTCTCTATGAAAGCGCCGGACTGGATGGAGCCAACCGGGTGACCCAGTTCTTCCAGATCACCATTCCCCTGATCTGGACCAACATCCGCACCACCCTGACCTTCTTCGTCATTTCCACCATCAACATGGCCTTCCTGTTCGTCAGCGCCATGACCAGCGGCGGCCCCAACAACGCATCCAACGTGGCCCTGCTGTATATGTACAACCAGAAGAACCTGGGCGGCGGCTATGGCTATGCCATGGCCATCGGTGTTGTGATTTTCCTGGTGTCCTTCGGTCTGTCCGCGCTCATTAACAAGGTCACCGAGCGGGAAACCCTGGAATACTAAGGAGGTGCCAGTATGAGATTAAAACGTGAAATCAGCACTGCTGAGCGCCTGTACAAGGCTTTTATCTACATTGTCCTGGGAATTCTGGCCATTCTGATTCTGGTTCCCGTGGTTTGGACCATTATGGCCTCTGTCAAGGAAACCAGCGAGCACTATGGCAATCCCTGGGCGCTGCCCACCCACATCCACTGGCAGAACTTTGTGGATGCCTGGAACAAGGCCAACATGGGCGGTTACATGGGCCACTCCGTGATGATTACTGCTCTGGCCCTGGCCATTCTGCTGGTGGTTGCTCTGCCCGCATCCTACTGCCTGTCCCGATTTAAATTCTTCGGTCAGAAATTCCTGAACACCTGCTTCATGGCCGGCCTGTT
The DNA here is from genome assembly GCA_964504605.1 of uncultured Oscillospiraceae bacterium. Taxonomy (GTDB): domain Bacteria; phylum Bacillota; class Clostridia; order Oscillospirales; family Oscillospiraceae; genus Faecousia. The sequence goes on from CAZDFB010000026.1 coordinate 788, forward strand.
CATCAACGTCAACTACATCGTCGTGCCCATCTACCTGATGCTCAGCGACGGGGACAAGTGGCTCAAGGGAATTCTGGGCCATGGTGTTCTGCTGAACAACCATATTGTGGTGGCAGTTGTCTATGCGGCGACTGCACTGCCCTTTACCATTTACCTGCTCAGCAGCTATTTTGCCACGCTGCCCCACGATTTTGAAGAGGCTGCCTATATTGACGGCGCCGGTTACTTCCGCACCATGATGCAGGTCATCTTCCCCATGGCAAAGCCCTCCATCATTACGGTGATTCTGTTCAACTTCCTGTCCTTCTGGAATGAGTACATCATCATCAAGACCCTGGTCACGGACCGGGATCAGTGGACCCTTCCTGCCGGATTGCTGAACCTCATGCAGGCCCAGCAGTCTGCCGCGGAGTATGGCCCCATGTATGCCGGTCTGGTGATCGTCATGGTTCCCGTGCTGGTGCTGTATATGTGCGTGCAGAAGAACCTGACCAAGGGTATGACCGTAGGCGGATTGAAAGGATAAGGTAAGGATATGAATTTTTGGAAAAAACACACCGGTCTTCGTGTCACGCTGATTATCCTGTTTTTCGTAATCGGCATGGTGTTGACCGTTATGGGCTGGAAGATGACCGGTAAGCTGGAGGGCCTGGGCCTGATGCTTGTGGGTATTATCTTCCTGCTGACAGCGCTCTTCGTCTATAACAAGCCCTATTCGGGCTAATCGAGATAATTTTGGAGGATTTATGGAAACAAATAAGCATATGGGCCGGGTCACCATTCCTACTGACCTAGATGTGGTTCCTCAGACTCTGGAGATCCTGAAGAAGTGGGGCGCTGATGCCATCCGTGACTGTGACGGCACCGATTTCCCGGCAGAACTGCGGGATCAGGACGCAAAGATCTACTCCACCTACTACACCACCCGGAAGGACAATGCCTGGGCAAAGGCAAATCCCGACGAGGTTCAGCAGTGCTATATCATGACCGGCTTCCACACCGCAACCGGCGGCGAGCTGTCCATCAACCTGATGCAGGGCATTTCCGATGAGCTGATGCAGGTCAACACCCGGGACGATATGAAGCGCTGGTGGGAGGTTATGGACCGCACCACCGGTACCCCCGTGGACCCCGCAGACTGGGACTATGACGAGAAGACCGGCTGCGTGGTGCTCCATGCGCCTGAGCTGTTCCACGAATATACCGTGGCTTTCCTGGCATATCTGATTTGGGACCCGGTGCATATGTACAACGCGGTCACGAACAACTGGCAGAACTTTGAGCATCAGATCACCTTCGATGTCCGCCAGCCCAAGACCCACAAGTACACCATGGAGCGTCTGCGCAAGTTTATCGCGGACCATCCTTATGTGAATGTGATCCGCTATACCACCTTCTTCCATCAGTTCACCCTGGTTTTTGACGAACTGAAGCGTGAGAAGTTCGTAGACTGGTACGGCTACTCCGCCTCTGTGTCTCCCTTCATTCTGGAGCAGTTTGAGCGGGAGGTGGGCTATAAGTTCCGCCCGGAATTTATTGTGGATCAGGGCTACTATAACAACCAGTACCGGATTCCCTCCAAGGAATTCAAGGATTTCCAGGCCTTCCAGCGCCGTGAGGTTGCAGCCCTGGCTAAGGAAATGGTTGATATTACCCATGAGCTGGGCAAGGAAGCCATGATGTTCCTGGGCGACCACTGGATTGGCATGGAGCCCTTCATGGAGGAATTCAAGACCATCGGCATGGACGCGGTGGTTGGCTCCGTTGGCAATGGCTCCACGCTGCGGCTGATTTCCGACATTCCGGGTGTTAAGTACACCGAGGGCCGGTTCCTGCCCTATTTCTTCCCGGATACCTTCCACGAGGGCGGCGACCCCGTGAAGGAGGCCAAGGAAAACTGGGTTACTGCCCGGCGTGCCATCCTGCGCAAGCCCATCGACCGGATCGGCTATGGCGGCTACCTGAAGCTGGCTCTGCAGTTCCCGGATTTTGTGGACTATATTGAGTCCGTCTGCAATGAGTTCCGTGAGCTGTATGACAATATCAAGGGTACCACGCCCTACTGCGTGAAAACCGTGGCTGTGCTGAACTGCTGGGGAAAGATGCGCTCCTGGGGCTGCCACATGGTTCACCATGCACTGTACCAGAAGCAGAACTACTCTTACGCCGGTATCATTGAGGCCCTGTCCGGTGCCCCCTTTGATGTGAAGTTTATTTCCTTCGACGACATCCGGGAGAATCCCGGCCTGCTGGATTCCATCGATGTAATCATCAACGTCGGTGACGGTGATACGGCGCATACCGGCGGCGTGGAGTGGGAGGATCCCATCATCTCCGGTTCTATCCGGAAGTTTATCCACAACGGCGGCGGCTTTATCGGAGTTGGTGAGCCTGCCGGTCACCAGTACCAGGGCCGTTACTTCCAGCTGGCAGGTGCCATGGGCGTGGAAAAGGAAACCGGCCTGACCCTGAATTATGATAAGTACAACTGGGAAGCCCATCCCGAGCACTTCATTCTGGAGGATGTAAAGGGTGAGGTGGATTTCGGTGAAGGAAAGAAGAATATCTATGCCCTGGAATCCGCGGAAATCCTGGTTCAGCGGGAGAAGGAAGTGCAGCTGGCTGTCAATGCCTATGGCGAGGGCCGCAGCGTGTATATTTCCGGCCTGCCCTATTCCTTCGAGAACAGCCGGCTGCTCTACCGGGCAATCCTCTGGGCTGCCCACAGTGAGGGCGAGCTGCATAAGTGGTTCTCCAGCAACTACAATGTGGAAGTCCATGCCTTCGTTGAAAACGGAAAGTATTGCGTCGTGAACAATACCTATGAGCCTCAGGATACCACCGTTTACACCGGTGACGGCAGCTTTACGCTGCATCTGGATGCCAACGAAATCCGCTGGTATAATCTTTGAGGGGAAAAGGAGTATTACAATGAATGAGAAGCTTCTGGAAGTCCTGAATGCCTTTGCACTGGACACTGCGCCCGTCAGCTGTGAGCCTTATGGCTGCGGACACATCAATGTGACCTATGTGGTCTGCACCCAAAGCGGCAGACGGTATCTCATGCAGCGCATCAACCACAATACTTTCCGGGATGTAGCCGGCCTGATGGAGAATATTTCCGCTGTTACGGATTTCCTGCGCACCAGGGTGAAAGAGCCCCGGGAGACGTTGACCCTGATCCCCACAAAGGAGGGTAAGACCTACCTGCACCTGGACGGTATGTACTACCGGATTTACGATTTTGTTGAGGGCACTGTGTGCCTGCAGCAGCCGGAGACTGACGAGGATTTCTACCAGAGCGCCGTGGCGTTCGGTACCTTCCAGCAGATGCTGGTCGAATTCCCCGCCCATACCCTCCACGAGACCATTCCGAATTTCCACAATACCCCCGACCGTTACCGCATCTTCCGGGAGACTCTGGACCGGGATCCCATGGGCCGGGCAAAGGATGTGGCTGAGGAAATCCGCTTCGCTTTGGCCCATCAGGAAGAAATGGCTACCATTCAGAACGCACTGGATCAGGGCCAGCTGCCCCTGCGGGTGACCCACAATGATACAAAGCTGAACAACGTCCTGCTGGATGCCCAGACCAGAAAGGCCTGCTGCGTAATCGACCTGGATACGGTCATGCCCGGCTCCAGCCTGTACGATTTTGGTGATTCCATCCGCTTTGGTGCAGCCACGGCTGCGGAGGACGAGCGTGACCTGTCCAGGATGGAAATGAGCCTGGATCGCTTCCGTGTTTTCACCCGGGGCTATATCCGCTCCTGTCCGGGCCTGACCCCGAAGGAGCTGGAGTTGCTGCCTATGGGTGCCAAGACCATGACCATGGAATGCGGCGTCCGGTTCCTGACGGACTACCTGGACGGTGACCATTATTTTGCTGTCCACCGTGACGGACATAATCTGGACCGTGCCCGCACCCAGTTCAAGCTGGTTGCGGATATGGAGCAGAAATGGGATGAAATGATGGCAATTGTCCGGGAAGAAGCCGGTCAAATGTAATCTCTTCGCATAAAAAGCCCCGGTTTTCACAAACGTGAAAACCGGGGCTTTTGTCGGATGAAGGATAAAATCAGGCAAGGCGCTTCGCCAGATCCATAGCCACTGCGGCACAGCGGTGGGCGGCGATGGCTTCAAAGGTAGGATAATCCATTTCGGCGGAGTCATCCGCCTTGTCGGAAATCGCCCGGAGGATCACAAAGGGAACACCGTTGCGATAGGCGGTTTGGGCAATGGCGGCGCCCTCCATTTCGGTACACAGCGCCTTGGTCAGGGCAGAAATGCGGTTTTTGTGTTCCTTGCTGGCAACGAAAAGATCACCGCTGGCGACCCGTCCCGTGCGGGCGTGACCGGGATTAACGGCCTCTGCCGCCTCCAGGGCATAGCCCATCAGCACCGGATCCGCCGGGAAGGCGGTAACGTCCATGCCGGGCACCCGGCCCATTTCGTAGCCAAAGTGCACACAGTCGAAATCGTGGTACATGGCATCCCGGCTTACCACAAGATCACCGATATCCAGGTCGGCACAAAGAGAGCCGGCGATACCGGTGTTTACCAGGTGGGTAACACCGAAGCAGCTGCAAAGAATCTGAGCGCACATGGCGGCGTTGACCTTGCCGACACCGCACTGAACCACCACAACAGGCAACCCTGACAGCGTTCCCTCGTAATATTCCATTCCGGCGTGGGTTGTTACAGTCAGACCCTGCATATTTTCCTTCAAAACACGGACTTCCACATCCATTGCGCCGATAATTCCAAGCTTTTTCATAATTGTTCCCCCATATCATGTGTTGGTTCGGAAAAAAGAACCATTCTTTGATAAGAGTATAGCAAATCCCGGGACATTTTACAACAGGAATCTGCGGCTGTTTTCATCAAGGGGGTAAAATGAATTTGTTCCCGGCAACATAAAGCCTAGACTCTACCAAAGGGAGCGTTGTCACGTTGAATGCCGTGACGGAGAGGGGTTCTTTGCACCCTTTCAGCTAAAAATCACAGATTTCGGTGAACTCCGCTATAGGGGGAGCAAAGAACCGTATACTTCTATGCCATGCTGAAAGCCTCCGCACCTTGCGGCGCGGAGGCTTTGCTTATATGGGTTTTTATGCCGGAGGGAAATCAGCGGGCGGAAACATACTTGTGCAGGGTTTTGCGGACTGCGCCGGGACCGGCGAAGAGCTCAGCCGCCATGCCCTCAATCTTTTCACCCAGACCGACCTGATACAGTTCCACACCGAAGACATCGGCGCGGGAATACAGCTGCTTCAGACAGGAGAAGTCCTGAGAACCTTCCCGGACCTCCAGAGAGGCAACGACCTGCTGCAGCTCAGCCAGCAGAGGATCGGGGGAGGGCTCAAAGGCATTGCCGCAATCATCGATGCCCTTCAGATAGCGGGCGTAGCCTGCCAGAACCAGGGGAATCAGGATCAGGTTGGACATATCCAGGCCCCGCTTAACATAGGACTTGATGGTTTCACCGAAGCGGATAGACAGCTTCTGGGAGGTATCCATGGCAATCCGCTGGGGAGCGTCAGGCATGAAGGGATTGGGCAGACGGCGGTTCAGAACTGCACCGATGAACTCATAGGGATTCAGCACGCCGGGGTCAGTAACCACGGGCATAGCCTCGATATAGCCGATTTTCTGAATGAAGGAGCGGATATCCTCGTCCTTCATCTCTGCGGAAATCAGGTCATAGCCCAGCATACAGCCATAGATGGACATGGCGGTGTGCAGGGGATTGAGGCAGGTGGTGACCTTCATGGTCTCGACCTTGTCAACGGTCTCACGGGAGGTGTACAGCACACCGCCCAGATCCAGGGGAGGACGACCGTTGGTATAGTGATCCTCGATGACCAGGTACTGGGTTTCCTCCGCGTTGACGAAGGGAGCGGTGAAGCTGTGGCGCTCGGTCTGAATCGTGTAGTTGTCCTCAAAGCCGTCAGCAGCCAGCATTTCCTGAACCAGGCTGTGGGGCCGGGGGGTGATCTTGTCGATCATAGCCCAGGGGAAGGTGACCTTTGTCTCATCCTGAACATATGCCAGGAAGTCGGCGGGAACCAGACCGTCGGCAACCCACTTGTTGACGTAGGCCAGAATACCGGCCTTGACCTTGTCACCATTGTGGGAGCAGTTATCCATGCTCTGGATGGTCAGGGGAAGCTGACCTGCCAGGTAGCGCTCGTAGAGCAGCACAGCAACCTTGCCCATGGCAAGAACAGGCTTCATGCCCCGCTCCAGATCCTGGGGAGCAACGCCGTAGCCCTTCTCGGTGATGGTGAAGGAGATCATCTGCAGGGAGGGCTTCCGGAAGATTTCCACCAGACGGGCCCAGTCGCCTTCAAACTGATAGTCAGCCTTCAGGCTTTCGGTAACGGAGCCGATGACCTTCTTCTCAATGGAGCCGGTGGACTGCAGGGACACCAGCAGAGACAGATTTTCATAGGGAGCATAGGCCTTGTCGATGATCTCGTAGTCGAAGGTTTCCGCAACCACGATACCACGGTCATACTTGCCGCTGTTGAGCACATCGTTCAGCACCGCGGCGGTGAAGGCACGGAAGATATTGCCGGCACCGAAGTGAACCCAGGTGGGCTCCTGATAGGTCTTTTCCTTGACAGCCTTCAGGTCGTACTTCGGCAGAGCGTAGCCCTTGGCCTCCCACTCCTGGGGGTTGAAGGAATCGCTCAGAATGTCAGTCAGTTTCATTTTGAAAAAACTCCTTTTCTTTATATGGTGGCTCAGGAATTGGCTACGGTGACCTTACCATCCAGCTTGTCCAGCATATCCCAGACACCCAGCATATACATGATGCCCAGAGCCCGGTCGTACAGGCCGTAGCCGGGGCGCACATTGCCGGGGCCCTCGTCCCAGAGGTGACGGCCATGGTCCGGACGGATGTAGCCCTCAAAGCCGCAGTCGTGGTAGGCCTTCAGAATATCCAGAATGCCGGTTTCACCGTCGCAGTCCCGGTGGGAGGCTTCGGAGAAATCACCGTTGTCAAAGTGCTTGACATTGCGGATGTGGGCAAAGGCAATGCGGTCACAGTGCTTGTGGACCACATTGGCAACATTGTTGTTGGGGTCGGCATTCAGGGAGCCGGAGCACAGAGTCAGGCAGTTGTAGGGGTTATCCACCATGGAGAGGAAGCGGTCGATATTGGCCTCGTTAATCAGCAGACGGGGCAGACCGAAGATATCCCAGGGGGGATCGTCCATATGGATCGCCATTTTGACATCGCATTCCTCGCAGGTGGGCATGATGGCTTCCAGGAAGTACTTCAGGTTGGCCCACAGCGTCTCGTGATCCACATGGGCATAGTCCTTGAACAGCTGGTCCAGCTTAGCCATGCGCTCAGGCTCCCAGCCGGGGAAGGACATATTGTATTTCTCGGTAAAATCCAGGATGTACTTTGCCATGGCATTGTAGTCGTCCTGAATCATGCCCTTTTCGTAGAAGAGGGCGGTGGAGCCGTCGCCAACCTCGTGGAACAGGTTGGAGCGGGTCCAGTCGAAGATGGGCATAAAGTTGTAGCAGATGACCTTAACACCAAATTTGCTCAAATTCCGGATGCACTGCTTGTAGTTTTCAATCAGGGCATCCCGGGTGGGCTTGCCGATTTTGATGTCGTCATGGACATTGACGGACTCGACAACGTCACCGTTGAAGCCGTATTTATGGAGCTGATCCATGACCTCAGCGATTTCGTGTTCCTCCCAGATCTCGCCGGGCATCTTATTGTGCAGCGCCCAGACAATGCTGGTCACGCCGGGGATCTGCTTGATATCCGAAAGCTTGATCTTGTCGTTGCCTTCACCATACCAACGGAAACCCATGTGCATAGGCATAAGAAAATTCCTCCATTGCAAAAATTTCTGCCCGCTCTGTTTTTGCGGAACAGATTTAGGTCAACGTAATTATAGCACAAAGGGTGGGGAGTTAGCAATCCGGCACCTCTAAAAAATTAGACAAAAAATCCTTCCTTATTTTGGATAAGAAGGCAAGAAAACCAGAAGAAAAGACGCGGATTTTGTGACTACTTCACAATTCCTCCCTTGGCTTCAGCGGCAATGGGGAAATATGACGGAGAGCCTCCCTGCAAATGCCGAAACTGTACCTCCTGTGTCAAATATATTTTTCCGGAATAGAATATCAGGAAATCCGCCGGCAAAACAGAAACCGCCCGAACATTTGCGTTCGGGCGGTTTCGATGTCCTTCAAAAATCGGTTCAGGCTTCCGGAAAGCCTGAGATTACAGCAGATCCTTGACCAGAGACAGGGCGTCCTCGTCTGCAACCAGAGTGAAATCGGGATGCAGCTGCAGAATGGAGCCGGGAGCCTGAGGCTTGATGGGGCCAAAGAAGCAATCCTTGACAGCCTGAGCCTTGCCCTTGCCGTTGACCACCAGCAGAACCCGCTTGGCCTTCATAATGGAGCCGATGCCCATGGTGTAGGCGTGGGTGGGAACGTCCTCCCGCTTCTCAAAGAAGCGCTGGTTGGCATCGATGGTGGAGGCGGTGAGCTCAACCTTGTTGGTGCCGTTGACAAAGGCATCGGCGGGCTCGTTGAAGCCAATGTGACCATTGGGTCCCAGGCCCAGCAGCTGCAGGTCAGCACCGCCGAAGCTGTCGATAACAGCGTCGTACCGGGCGCATTCGGCCTCGGCATCGGGATTCATGCCGTTGGGGATGTTGCAGTTTGCCTGGTCGATGTTCACATGGTCGAACAGATTGGTGCGCATAAAATAAGCGTAGCTCTGGTCGTGATCCTTGGTCAGACCCACATATTCATCCAGATTAACCGTCTTGACCTGGGAGAAATCCAGATCGCCGGATTCATACTTGGCAATCAGCTCCTTGTAGGTGCCGATCGGGCTGGAGCCGGTAGCCAGACCGAGTACACAGTCGGGCTTCAGCTGAACCTGGGCGGCGATGATGTTGGCAGCCTTGTGGCTGACATCTGCATAGTCTTTTGCGCGGATCAATCTCATAATCAAATGCCCCTTTCATATCCTGACAGAAATTGGTGTTGTATTGTTTGATCCTCTGCATTATACCAGCTTTTTGCGGAAATGTACAGCGTTTTATCCCACCACAATCATTTTTTTCAAATTTACGGTGGATTTCGGTCCTTGTGCAAAATCTGGCCCTGAAATATGGTATGATATTGGCACTTTTTTTATTGCCAGTTTGCGCTATAATACAGAAAACAAATTGTACCCGGGAGGGGTTTCTATGAAAAAATATGCGCCCACACTGGCCTGCCTGCTGCTTTGCGTGCTGGGACTGGCACTGGCGACCCACGGCAGCGCTGTGGGCGAGAATGCCGGGGAGGGCACCAGAGCGGCCTTCGCGCTGGGGATTATTCTGCTGGTTGGAGGGCTGGCAGCGGCTGCCGCAAGCCTTAGCCCCCGCCGGAGGGGGACGGATGTCCGGGCACTGGCAATGGCATCGGTTTTCGCGGCACTTTGCTATGTGGGCTGTACCTACTTCAAAATTCCCATTCCCGGCTCCACCAGCTTCTTTCACTTTGGCAATACCTTCTGCGTGCTGGGCGCGCTGTTTCTGGGGGGCTTCTGGGGCGGAATGGCCGGGTCTGTTGGCATGACCATTTCAGACCTGTTTAACGGTTATGTCGATTCCGCCCCCAGAACCTTTATCCTGAAGCTTTGCATTGGCCTGATTGCCGGTTTTTTTGCCCACCGGATCTTTCATCTGGGGGAGGGAAAGCGGAGTGGCAGGGTTTCGCTGCCTGTGGCTGTCTGCCTTTCCTGCGCCGCAGGAATGACCTTCAATGTGGTGGCGGATCCAATGCTGGGATATCTGTATAAGACGTATGTTTTGGGCATCCCCCAGGATATTGCCGCTTCCCTGGCGAAGATTGCCACGGCAGCCACGGCGGTCAACGCGGTGGTGGCGGTGGCGGCAGCCACAATCTTCTATCTGGCCCTCAGACCCCAGATGACAAGAGCCGGGCTGATGCCGAAGCCCGGAGCAAAGGAGACAAAATGAACTACAGCCGGATTCTTACCCTTCAGGATATCTCCTGCGTGGGCCAGTGCTCCATGACGGTGGCGCTGCCCGTGCTCAGCGCCTGCGGGCAGGAGGCCTGCGCTCTGCCTTCAGCGGTGCTGTCCACCCATACCGGCGGATTCTCCAAACCGGCGGTTCGGGAGCTGACAGTGGATTTTTCCGGAATCCTTGCCCACTGGCAGCGGGAGAACATCCGCTTTGATGCCATTTACACCGGATATCTGGGAGATATCCGTCAAATTGAATACGCCGGTGCTCTGTTTGACAGCTTCCTCCGGCCCGGTGGAAAGCGGATTGTGGACCCGGCCATGGCGGATAACGGAAAGCTGTACACAGGCTTCGACGGGGCTTATGTGGAAGCGATGAAGCAGCTTTGCAGTCGGGCGGATGTGATTCTTCCCAATATTACCGAGGCCTGTCTGCTCACCGGCATGGAATACCGGGAAAAGCCGGATTGGGAATATGTATCCTGCCTGCTGGAGAAGCTCCACGGGCTGGGGTGCCCGTATGTGGTTTTGACGGGGGTGGGCTTTTCTCCGAAGGAAACCGGTGTCCTGCTGTCAGGCGGAAGAAAAACCTTTCACTATACCCACAGCAGGCTTGGCGGTGGCTGCCACGGTACCGGGGATGCATTTGCGTCTGCCTTTACCGGAGCCTGGATGAGCGGAAGGACCATGGAGGAGGCGGCCCGGATTGGGGCGGATTTTGTCTGTGCCTGCATTCGGGAGACCCGGGAGGATCCCTCCCATTGGTATGGTGCCCGGTTTGAAAGAGCCATTCCCTTCCTGGTAAGGCAACTGTATGGAGATATGGAAGCGGCGGGAAAATAATCCTGCCGCTTTTTCAATTTATTCACATTTAAGCGGGAGAATATGGTATAATATGTGTAAAGTTTGGAAGGAGGTTCAGCACCATGTCTTTACAAGGAATGTTATTCCGCTTTGGTGCGGCAAAAAGTGACAAGAAGCGGGATGCGGCAATCCCCCTGCCCGAGGGCGTTGTGGAATGCCGGAATATTTCCTACGGTCCCTGGGGAAACTGGAACCTGCTGGATGTATACACCCCAAAGGATACAAGAGAACCGCTGCCGACCGTTGTCAGCATTCATGGCGGCGGCTATGTATATGGCTCCAAGGAAATTTACCGCCGCTATGGCATGGATATGGCCCGCCGGGGCTTTGCCTTTGTGAATTTCAATTATCGTCTGGCTCCCAAGTGGAAATTCCCTACGCCGCTGGAGGATACCAACGAGGTTATGAACTGGATTTGCGGCAACGCCAGCCGATACCACCTGGATCCGGGCAATATCATTTTGGTGGGTGACAGTGCCGGTGCCCAGCTTGCCAGCCAGTATGCCGCCATTGCCACCAACGAGGCCTATGCGGCCCTGTTCGGGATGCAGGTGCCCCAGATCCGGCTCCGGGCGCTGGGACTGAACTGCGGACTGTACGATCCCGCGTCCCAGGCGGCACCGCCGAGAAAGGGACTGACGCTGGATTATCTGGGCAAAAAGCTCAGCCCGGAGGATCCCCGGCTGAAGGTGCTGGACGCAATTACGGACCGGTATCCGCCGGCCTATATTACCACCGCCTGCCACGATTTTCTGCGGGAAAACGCGGAGCCCATGTGCACGCTCCTCCGGTCCCGGGGTGTCAGCGCGGATTGGAAATGCTACGGCAGCGAGGAGGATACCGCCGTTGCCCATGTGTTCCATGTGAATATTCTGCTGCCGGAGGCTGTGGCCTGCAATGATGACAGCGCCGCCTTTTTCCGGGAGCATATTCAGGCGGATTCCTGAAAACGAGACGGAATGGGAACGGCAGAGAAATCCTTGCGGGGCACTTCCCGGAAGCGGACGTGAAGCCTGCGCGATTTATGATTGATACAGAGAGCGCCCGAACAAAAATGTCCGGGCGCTCTTGGTTTGATATATTTTATCTGGCAGAAGTGCAAGATAAAATGGAATTTGGCAAAGAGGTGATATACGATGGAACGGGCTGTGAGAAACGCAGCAAAAGCATTGATAATAAAAGATGATAAAATGCTGGCGATAAAAATAAGCGACGGAAAAGAAGAATGGTATATTATGCCCGGTGGGGGACAAGATGCTGAGGAACTTCTGCCTGAAGCGGTTTGCAGAGAAGTGGCAGAAGAAATAGGATTACGGGTAGAGGTAAAAGACTTAGTGTTTGTTATAAAAGGGCTGCATGGAGAAAAGTTTCATCGCGTTGACCTTGTATTTTTGTGCGAATATAAATAAACTATCGAAAATGCAATCCTACAAGGGGATACAAATCAAGTCGGATATGATTGGCTGGACATCAAAACACTAAATACAGCACCATTATACCCCTCCAAGCGGCGCAGACAGATTATGGACCTGCACGAAGGGAAAGCATATCGCGTTTATTTAGGCAATGAAGAAATAGGAGACCCTGAGATAACGGAATAAATTCCAATATGCCCAGGGAAGCATAGATGCGAAAATCCGGCCTGTGACTGTAGCCACAGGCCGGATTACCTGTTTTACGACTGCCAGAAAATGGAACTACCTTGCCTTTTTTGCAAAGAAAGGGCCTTTTGGCTCTAGTAAATCAAAGGGAAATATGTTATAATTGCTCTATATTTTCTCCGAAGGGAGCGTAAACCATGACCGAATCAAAAGCGATGGCGTATGTGAATATGTACGGCATTCTGGGATGCCTGGAAAATCTCTGCGCTGTTGACGCACCGGCAAAGGCAATTCTCACGGATATGGGGAAACCGGTTTCTCTCTGCTTTTCCGTAAAGGACGGCCCCTGCTGCACCTTCCACTTTACAAAGGACGGCTGCCGCATGACCCAGGGCGACGAGGGCTGCACCGCCAAAATGTACTTTACCAGTCCCCAGGCCTTTAACAATCTGATCGACAAGACAACCCCCGGCCTCCCTGTTAAGCACCCTGTAACGGTCCTGCGATTCATGCTGGGTACCTTCAGCAAGCTGACCGACCGCCTGACAGAGCTGCTCCGGCCCAGCGAAGAAGCGCTGAAGGACCGGGCATTTTTTGAGGAAAGCACGATCCTGACCCTGTATACCATTGCCGGTGCGATTTCCGCCCTGGCAAATTACGATTCCATCTCCCGAATCTCCGCTGAGCATACGGTGGACGGGGAGATCTCCCTGGGAATCAAGGATGCGGCCTATGTGACCATCATTGCCAGGAACCACCACTTCACAACGGTCAAGACCCGCTCGGAAAATCCCCGGGCGATTATGGAGTTTGCGGATCTGGACCTGGCGGCGGGGCTTTTTGCCGGTAAGGTTTCGACCATCAACGAGATGTGCCGGGGAACCATTTATCTGCGGGGCATGATTTCCATGCTGGACAATGTGAACCGGATTCTGGACCGTGTTTCGGTCTACCTGGGCTAAGGAGGAAAGCGCTGTGAGTAAATATCCTGAATACAGCCATGAAAAAAGCAGAGCCTGGTTTGACCGGGCGCTGAATGTGATTCCTTCGGGAATTTATGGGCATCTGGGCCCCTCGGAAGGCCTGTTCCTTCCCCTGGAGAAGTGGCCCCTGATTTCCTCCCGGGCAGAGGGAACCTATTTCTGGGACATGGATGGAAACCGGTACCTGGATTTTATGTGCGCCTATGGCCCCAATGTGCTGGGCTACGGTGACCCGGATGTGGACCGGGCGGCTATGGAGCAGCTGAAAGTCGGCAACTGTACCACGGCTCCGTCCTATAAAATGGTGGAGTGCGCTGAACTGCTGGTGGATACCGTAGCCTGTGCGGACTGGGCCTTCTTCATGAAAAACGGAACGGATGCCACCACCTTTGCCAACCTGACGGCCCGGGCTGCCACCGGACGGAAAAAGACGATTTTCCTGCGGGGATACTACCATGGCAACCAGCCCTGGGCCATGAAGGCCGACTATCCCGGCATCCTCCCGGAGGAAGTGGCGAACAATATCATCTGCCCCTGGTTTGATATCCCGGCCCTGGAAAAGGCCTGGGATCAGGCGAAGGGAGACATTGCCGCCCTGATTGCCCAGCCCTATGACCATGGCAACTTTGCGGACAACCGCCCTGCCACGAAGGAATATTGGCAGCAGGTTCGGGAGTTCTGCACAAAGCACGGCATTGTGCTGATTATTGACGACGTGCGTGCGGGATTCCGGCTGGACCTGGCAGGATCGGACCATTTTTACGGCTTCCAGGCTGATATTATCTGCTTCTGCAAGGCTCTGGCCAATGGCTATAATATGTCCGCCGCCTGCGGCAGGGAATCCCTCCGGGCCGCAGCCTCCAGTCTGAGCTTTACCGGCTCCTACTGGATGTCCGCTGAGCCCTTTGCCGCCTGTATCGCCACCATTGAGAAGATGAAGCGGCTGGATACGCCGAAGCTGTTCCGGAAAATGGGAACCCGGCTCACCGACGGCTTCCGGGCTGCCGGTAAGGCCCATGGCTTTGACCTGGTGGTGTCCGGCGAGCCGGCACTGTTCTATCTGCGCATTGCCAACGACGACAGCCTGATGCTCCATCAGGAATGGGTTGCCGAATGCGTCAGCCGCGGCCTGTTTATTACCAGCCATCACAACCATTTCATGAATGCCGCGGTAACCGATGCAGACATTGCGCTGGCGGTGGATATTGCGGAGGATGCCTTCGGCGTTGTGGCGGCACGGCATCCGGAACTGGGACTGACGAAGTAAGGAGGAAAACAGCTATGACGGAATTTCGCTATGATACACAGCTCCTGATCGAGGGGAACAACCTGGATGAGGATGCCATCAACGATTATTTCCTGGAGCACTTCCGGGGAGACTGCCTGCTGACAGTGGGAGATGAGGACCTCATTAAAATCCATTTTCACACCAATGAACCCTGGAAGGTGCTGGAATACTGCGCAGGCCTGGGAGAGATTTTTGATATTGTGGTGGAAGATATGGACCGCCAGGCCCGGGGCCTGAAGGGATAAAAAGCCGTTTAGAAACAGCGCCGCCTCTGGAAAACAGAGGCGGCGCATTTCTCATTATGTCTTTTTTAAGGGGATTTTCTGAATCCAGCCGATGATCTGCCCGGACAGAATAACCGTCAGCAGAGAGTAGCCGATCCGGGCCAGCGGAATGTAGCTGAGTGAGAGCAGCAGGACAATCAGATCGCTGATCAGATAGAGGCGCTCAATGGGGATGTGGGTGATATGGGACAGACTCATGGCCAGTGCGTCGTCGCCGCTGGTAGCGCCGCCGACCCGGACGCACAGTCCGGCACCGATGCCGATGAACATGGCACCCACAATGCAGGCAAGACCCGGTAGCTCCGCGATTCCGGGCCAGAGCGGAGGAAAGCACTCGCAAATGGCATAGGAAACGGAGTAGCCCACGGTGGCAATCAGGGAATAGCCGATAAAATCCTTTCCCAGGGTCCGCCAGCCGAGGATATAGCAGATTCCGTTGAGAATGACGCTGGAAATGGCGGGGGACAGGAAAAACCAGTGATCCAGAAGCAGAATCAGGCCGAAGATGCCACCTTCCGTAACACCGGAAAGGGCGTGGATATTATACATTCCGAAGGCCTGAAAGGCAGCACTGAGAAAAGCGATGACGCCGTGGGAGGGCTTGAGCTTGGGCAGATATTTGCGCATTTTTATAATATGTCTCCTTGATAATATAGTCGTTGTGATTTTTCGGCATCGGGCTGACCAATTCCATCAACCTGAAACAAACCGTAGAGGGAGCCGCAGCGCTGCTCCAGCTCCCAGTAGGGATGGGCGACAGCCTCACCGACATTCCGGAAGTCACCGGCTTGCCGAGCCCGGCGCAGAACGGCACGACCGGTGTCGTTGAGGGCCAGTACCCGGGTGTAGGGAGGCGGAGTTTCCAGCATATCCCCGGTAATGCCCAGAAAGGCGCACAGCACCATCCGGTCCAGCCGTGTGCGGGTGTAGCGCTTGGATTTGGTGGCGGCGATTACCTCCTCGAGAGAGGCCGCCTGACGGCTGGCGTGCATCAGCTTCCGCCAAAGACCTTCCGAACCGTAGGGGAGGGCTTCAAATTCCGCATCGGTCATGGTTCGCAGCTGGGTGAGAATGGCCCGCTCTCCAGCTGCCGCAGTGTGGAGCCTGCCCTGGGCGAAAATAGCCCGGACAGCCGGCGGAATAAAGGAGGAACAGTCGCTGCCGGCGGCCATCCGGGCTCGCAGGGCGGTGGCGGAGGGATTTTCCATCTCGGCCTCAAGCGCATGGTAGCTGCCCTCCCGGCGGATGGGAAGGGGCTCCATGGCGGCACCCTGGGCGAGGATGGCCTTGCAGTATTCCACCGCCAAAATGTCGTTTGGTTGGACAAGAAGGGAAGAATCAATGCCCATTTCCCGCAGCGCGCACTCACGGGCTGCCGGGAAGGATTTGCCAGTATCCAGCTGGGCACGGAGAAGGGGCGAAAAGCTGTCGTCCAGCAGTGCCCGGGCTGTGTCCGTCAGAGACTGGACAGTGCCCGTTTCACTGCCGAAGCAAAGATAATCGCAAAAGGGGGCCAGTATGCGGACACCCCCGGCGGCGAAGCCCTCTGCTGAGGAGAGGGCGCAGGTCACCGGAAGCTCCAGCACCAGATCGGCCCCGGTCACAAGGGCGGCCCTGGCCCGGAGAGATTTGTCCAGAATGGCGGGAGCGCCCCGCTGAACGAAGTTGCCGCTCATCAGGCAGACGATGGCCCCGTCCGGGTAATTCTCCCGAATGAACCGAATTTGCTTCTCATGCCCCCGGTGAAGAGGATTGTATTCGCAGATAATTCCAAAAATTTTCAAAAAAAGTTCCTCCTCACGCAAAATATTTCCATTCAGGGGTTGAGAAAATGGGAAAAATGAACTATAATACATTCAGTATGGCTATCATACCACAGTTGCCAGGAAAATGAAACTATTATTTTAGGAGGCATATCCCAATGAATGTTTTGATTATCAATGCCGGATCTTCCAGCCTGAAGTATCAGCTTATGGATCCGGATACCGGCGTCGTATCCGCCAAGGGCCTGTGCGAGCGTATTTATATTGACGGCCGCCTGACCCACAAGGTCGGTGACAGCAAGCTGGTTCGTGATATCCCCATGCCCAGCCACTCTGAGGCAATCTCCGCCGTCCTCGATATTCTGGTGGACCCGGAGCACGGCGTTATCAAGTCTGTTGACGAAATCGACGCTGTTGGTCACCGTGTTCTGCACGGCGGCATGGAGTTCTCTGACTCCTGCGTCATCAATGATGAGGTCATCAAGGCAATCGAAAAGTGCATCCCCCTGGGCCCCCTGCACAATCCTGCCAACCTGATGGGCATTCGTGCCTGCCAGGCTGTTATGCCCAACACTCCTCAGGTTGCCGTGTTTGACACCGCTTTCCACATGACCATGCCCCCCAAGGCCTACCGCTACGCCATTCCCACCGAGTACTATGAGAATGACGATATCCGCCGCTATGGCTTCCACGGAACCTCCCACAAGTATGTGGCCCGCCGTACCGCTGAGCTGGTCGGCAAGAAGGAATTCAAGATGATTAACTGCCACCTGGGCAACGGCTCCTCCCTGTGCGCCATTGAGAACGGCAAGTGCGTGGACACCTCCATGGGCCTGTCTCCGCTGGCAGGTGTTCCCATGGGCACCCGCTCCGGCGATATCGACGCCTGCGTGGTTCAGTTCCTGTGCAATAAGTATGGCTACTCCGTGGATGAGTGCCTGAACATTCTGAACAAGAAGTCCGGTGTTCTGGCTCTGTCCGGCGTTTCCTCCGACTTCCGTGACCTGGAGGACGGTGAGGCAAGAGGCGATGAAAACTGCATCCTGGCCCTCAACAAGTTCTTCTACGAGGTTGCCAAGTATATCGGTGCCTACGCTGCCGCGCTGAACGGTGTGGACGTGATTACCTTCACTGCCGGTGTCGGTGAGAACGGCCCGGAGACCCGTGCCGCCATTTGCGATTACCTGGGCTTCATGGGCGTCAAGCTGGATCCCGAGGCCAACAATTGCCGCGGTAAGGAGCGCCTGATTTCCGCTCCCGATTCCAAGGTTCAGGTTTGGGTGGTCCCCACCAACGAAGAGCTGATGATCGCTCAGGATACCGCTGAGCTGGTCAACGCCGCCAAGTAAGCTTTTTCTGCAAGGAGCCGCCGCAATTGCGGCGGCTCCTTTTCATAATCAGCATATCAGAGGTTGTGGGCCGGATGTGCATCCATTGCAGGGACGACCATCGGTCACCCGGTGATGAAATGAAAATCCGGTTCCCATCCGTTGCTGGCCCACCCTGCGGGCGACCAATGGTTGCCCCTGCCGTGTGTACAAAATTCCAATAGTCTAATGGTGTGATGTCAATAGACGAATGAAAAGAATTTTTCAATAGTAA
>CAZDFB010000027.1:0-18937 GCA_964504605.1 uncultured Oscillospiraceae bacterium
AAGGGGGTGATTTCTTAAAATGGGATTAACAATTCCGCCCGGGGCTACAGCTTGTTCACAAAATTGTCGTTTTTTGTTTTCAATTGGTTTATTGGATGTTCAAATCCCAAAAGTATCTTAATAGCAGAAAGGTTGCGGAAGCCGTGAGCCGCTTCCTTTCACTCCGTAGATCCTCTTTTCTACCTCTCTTCTTTCCAAACCCTTTCGCGGGAACCCCGGTGCCATGCAGGCACCGGGGTTTTCCTGTCTAAAAATTTACAAAGAACCCCACCGGAAACAGTAAAATCTTGTACAAAAATCATCTTGAGATTTTGTAGAAAAGCGATATAATACGGTGGTAATTTTGGTTCAAAGAGAGGCTTTTTTATGGAAATTCTGCTTACAATCGGCATTGCGATGTTTGCCGGTCTGTTTTTGACGCGCCTTGCCGTTCGCTTCAACCTGCCCGACGTGACCTGCTACCTGGTTGCGGGCATTCTGGTCGGCCCCCTGTGCCTGGGCGCGCTGGGTATCCCCGGTTTGGGCTTCCAGTCCGGCAATCTGGAAACACTGAGTCTTGTCAGTGATGTGGCCCTGGGCTTCATTGCCTTCTCCATCGGCAACGAGTTCCGCCTCAGCTCCCTGCGGCAGATCGGTCGTCAGGCCACCGTCATCGCCGTTTTCCAGGCGCTGGCCGCCACTGTTCTGGTGGATCTGGTGCTTGTGGTGCTCCACCTGTTCCTGGGTGACAAGCTCCCCATCTCCACCTGCATCATTCTCGGTGCCATCGCCACTGCCACCGCCCCCGCCGCTACCATGATGGTCGTCAATCAGTATAAGGCAAAGGGTCCCCTGACGGACATTCTGCTCCCCATTGTCGCCCTGGACGATGCAGTGGGCCTGATTGTCTTCGCCGTCTCCAACGGCATCGCCAAGGCGCTGAACAGCGGCAGCGTCAGTCTGGTGTCCATTCTGGTGAACCCGGTTATTGAAATTGTCATTTCTCTGGCGCTGGGTGCCGCCCTGGGCTGGATCTTCAGTCTGGTTGAAAAATACTTCAATTCCCGCTCCAAGCGGCTGTCCCTTGCGGTGACCTTCGTGGTTCTCAGCGTTGCCTTCTCCAAGATGGAGTTCCACCTCGGCGGCGGTGTGGAAATCGGCTTTTCCAGCCTGCTGGTGTGCATGATGTGTAGTACCATTTTCTGCAATGTCTGTGATTTCTCCGAGGATATCATGGGCAAGACCGACCGCTGGACCGCCCCCATCTATGTGCTCTTCTTCGTGATCTCCGGCGCTGAGCTGGATCTGCGGGTATTTGCGGATCTGGCGGTGGTTGGAATCGGCGTTGCCTATATTCTCGCCCGCTCCGCAGGCAAGATTCTGGGTGCCTCCGTCAGTGCCCGGTTCATGAAGTGCCAGCCCAGCATTCAGAAATATCTGGGCATCACCCTGCTGCCTCAGGCCGGTGTGGCGCTGGGCATGAGCGTGACCGTTGCCGCGGAATTCGGCGCGGAGGGTGCCATTATCCGCAACATCGTCCTCTTCGCGGTGCTGATTTATGAGCTGGTGGGCCCGGTCATGACCAAGATGGCACTGACTGCCGCCGGTGATATCCAGCCCAAGCCCGAGATCACCCGGGGCCAGGGCGTGGAACGGGTTCAAAACAGCAAATAAGATAACTTTTTCCGCAAACCTTGACATTTTTATCAGCGGTAGTATAATTATCGTAGATTCTAATTGGAAAAGGAGCGTTTTCCTATGTTTTATCACATGACCGTCGCGGGTCTGGAGCGGGATCTTCCCATCTGCCCCGTCAACGACAAGCTGTACATCGCCGGATTCGTCATTTTCGGTGACCAGGAGCTGACCGTTGCCTGCGCCCGTGACCTGCTGAAGCTGGCCCCGGAGTACGACTACATCATCACCGCCGAGGCCAAGGGCATTCCTCTGGCCCACGAAATGGCCCGCCAGCACGGTGACCAGAAGTACATTCTGGCCCGGAAGGGTCCCAAGCTCTATATGCGGGACATTTTCTCCGTCAGCGTCAACTCCATCACCACCGCCAAGGAGCAGAAGCTGTACCTGGACGGTGCGGATGCCGCTCTTATGAAGGGCAAACGGATTCTGGTGGTTGACGATGTGATCTCCACCGGCGAAAGCCTGAAGGCCCTGGAGGCCCTGGTTGAAAAGGCCGGCGGTCAGATTTGCGGTCGCATGGCCATTCTGGCTGAGGGCGATGCCACTGAGCGTGAGGACCTGATTTATCTGGAAAAGCTCCCTCTGTTCAACCCCGACGGCACTGTTATGGAATAACCCCCGGCAAAAGCTCCACAAAAGAGAGGACCGTGTATCCAAACGATACACGGTCCTTTTAGTGTTTTCATGACCCCTGTTTTGCGCCGGTGTAGCTGCAAAGGCTTTTTGACATTCTGCGGACACCCCGGAAGGATGTCCCTACGGTATATGTTGCCGGGAATGGTTCTATTTGCGCGAAGCCGATTTACCGCTGCTCTATCACCTGCCAAAGCCGGTTCAGCAGCAGGGTCACCGCAAAATACATTGTCTCGTACCGCAGGTACATCGTGGCATTCTCGTCCCACAGGTAGCGCAGTCTGGCAGGAAAATCCTCATCCGCCTGCCAGAACTGAATGCCAATGGAAAGGCCGTCAAACAGTTCCACTGCCCAGGCTACATCGCCGCCCGGAATCGGAACGCCTCCCAGGGCCCGGCAGCCCTCTGCCAATGCCCGGGGGTCCTGCCGGAAACGCTCTGCCCAGGGGTCCCGCTGCTCCTCCAGCAGATTCTGGTGAAACATCAGGCCAAAGGACGTCATGCTTTTCCACCTGCCGGACAGAAACCGGTCCTCCCGGCTGTCGCACAGCAGGTCCATCAGCGTCATGACCTCCTCATGGCTGTTTCCGTCCACCCAGGTATCCCCCTCCAGCCGCTGGAGGCAGCCTGTTGCCCGGTTCACCCGGTAGGTCCGGTCCAGCAGCCCGGTGTACAGGTAGCCGCTGTCCGCCCGGAGCTTCAGCTTGCGGATCAGGCGCTCCTGATCGTAGGTCAGGAAGCGGGCCCGGGCCTGCTCCGCCTGGATCAGGTAGTTGTTCTTTTTTTCCATACGCCGCTGCTTTTCGCCGTTTTCCGCATGGGAAGATATTTATAAACCAGAATGTAGCCGATTGCGCACAGGGCCATGCCGCAGAACACATCGATAATGGAGTGCTGCTTTACAAAAACCGTGGAGAAGGAGATCATCAGTCCCACCACCGTAAAAGTAGCCCGCCAGGCACCCTTTCGCAGCCGCTCTGTATTCCAGGAGGCAAACACCACCGCCATGGAGCCCACGCAGTGCAGAGACGGGCAGACATTGGTATTGGTATCAAATACGTAAAAGTCACCGATCATGCGGGTCAGCAGATTATCCCGGGGAAACTGGGCGGGGCGAAGCTCCTGGCAGGTGGGATAAAGAATATAGATCAGCATGGTAGTTCCGTAGCTGAAAATAATGAACTGCATGAACTGCCGGAAGGCGGGAATATCCGTCAGACCCAGATAGATATGCATACCGATCAGGAACACGAACCAGAACAGGTACGGGATCATAAACCACTCACAGAAGGGAATCAGATCGTCCAGGGGACACCACACCGGATGGAAGGTCTGGCTTTCCAACCGTTCCGCAGCGTAAAACAGAATGCCGAATATGGGCCAGTGCAGCAAAAGCAGCAAATGCCTGTATTGGGACGATGTAATATTGTTTGGACTCAGTCCGCGATAGTCAACCATCCCGTTTCCTCCAGTAATAAGAAAGATAAGTGTATTCTAAGGATGAATTGTAAATTTTTTATGAACATCCGAAAGATTCAATAAAATATTAAGATTCTCCTTTTTTTCGTTGCGGTTTACTTTTCCCCGGATCCATGATAGAATACAGAAAATAGACTTTGGAGCTGATCGGTTTGAATTTCGACAACACCCGGGTAAAAATTAACCTGGATATAATAGAGCAGAATTTTGATGCCGTCCGGGAAAAGGCCGGCGTTCCCGTAATGGCAGTCATCAAGGCAGATGCCTACGGTCACGGTGCCATTGAGATCGGTCGGGCATTGCAGGATAAATGCGCCTTCTTTGGTGTCAGCTCCATCCACGAGGCTCTGGAGCTTCGTCAGGCCGGACTGGATACGCCCATCCTGATTCTGGGCCACACCCCCACCTCCGCCTTCCCCATGGCGGTGACCATGGGCATCCGTCCCGCCATCTATGACTATGATGCCGCCCTTGCCCTGTCCCGGGCCGCGGTGGAGGCCAATGTCACCGCGCCGTTCCACTTTGCCGTGGATACGGGAATGAGCCGTATCGGCTTTCAGGTCACCCCGGAGGATGCTGACACCTGTGCCGCCATTGCCCGGCTCCCGGGCATTGCCGCCGAGGGTATTTTCAGCCACTTCGCCACCGCGGACTGCGCGGACCTGACCCGCTCCCGGGCCCAGGCCGTTCTGTTCGACCGTTTTACCGAAATGCTGGCTGAGCGGGATGTCCACATTCCCATCCGGCATCTGGACAATTCCGCGGGTCTTATGAATTTCCCGGAGCACTATGAAATGGTCCGTTCCGGAATCGTCACCTATGGTATGTATCCCAGTGACGAAGTTTCCCCCGCGCTTCTGCCCCTGAAGCCCGCGCTGGAATGGCTCAGCCGGGTGACCCATGTCAAAACCCTCCCCGCCGGGCGGGAAATCAGCTATGGCGGCACCTGTGTCACCACCCGCCCCACGGTTGTTGCCACCATTCCCGTGGGCTACGCCGATGGCTACCGCCGCTCCCTTTCCGGTAAATTCCATGTGCTGATCCGGGGCCGGCGGGCACCTATTCTGGGCCGGGTCTGCATGGACCAGATGATGGTGGATGTTTCCGCCATCCCCGGTGTCACCGTAGGCGACCGGGTGGTGCTGGTGGGCCGATATGGGGACGAAGAGATCACCATGGAGCAGATTGCCGCCGCGGCGGACAGCTTTAATTACGAGTTTGTCTGTGGCATCAGCCGCCGGGTTCCCCGGCTGTACTGCCGGGAGGGAAAGACCGTCCATTCCGTCCACTATCTGCTGGACCCCTATACAGCAGACTGATTCTCAAAGCAATACCCCTCCGTATGGCCCTTCGGCCCTGTACGGAGGGGTTTATTCTGCTTCGACCGGCGGTTTTGCCTGCTGCCAGAGCTTCATTCCTTTTTCTGCAGGCAGGCGTAGTAATAGGCCTGGCGGTAATCCCCCAGCTCCCGGAAGCAGTGCTCCAGCTCCGGTGCCGTCTCCTCCGGGAAGGCCTCCCGGGCCTGCAGGAGGCACTCCACCGCATCGGAACAGGCCCCCGCATGGCGAAACACCTGCCCCCGCAGAAGCTGCCAGCGTGGGCTGCGGCAGTCCTGCACCATATCTAGGGCAGCGGCAGCCCGGGCCCATTCTCCATTTTCCATGGCACCCATGGCCCGGAGAATCAGCTCTTCATCGGCGCAGGGCAGTGCGGCGCAAAGCGGTGCCTTCTCCCGGCTGACCCGGGAAAGGAGCAGAAGACGCCGCCGCTCCAGCTCCGTGCCGCAGTAGCTGACCTCCAGCTCTCCCGCCTGGGCCAGCAGCTCCAGAGCATACAGCTCCCGCCCGGCTTCCATGGCCCCCTGGGCCGCTTCCAACAGGGAAAGCTTCCACAGCAGCCTCCGCTCCGGCTCAAAGGTCTCATCCGGCTCCCGATATTCGCTCAGTGCCTGCAGCGCCGCCTCCGGCTGCCCGGACGCATAGGCCCGGCGGGCCCGGGCCATAACGGTCAGATTCACCGGGACTGCCTCATCCAGGAAAAAGCTCAGGGGCTTGTCCAGCCGCTGGGCCAGATACCGCAGTGTATCCATGGACGGCCTTGCCGCGCCGTTTTCAATTTGCGAAAGCATATTCCGGGTAATCCGGTCCCCGCAGAGCTGCCGCTGGGAAAGCTGCGCCTCCAGCCGGGCCTTTCTGATCCGTTCTCCCAGAGTCATAGCCACCCCTCCTTTTTGACTATCATACCATGTTTTCCCGTCTTTTTCCACCGTTACAAAAAATTCATTTGCTATTTGGGCCCGTTTGGTTTATAACAATACTATTATGATGAAATGGAGGCGCATCATGGATATTCAAAACCGACGCGCTTTAAAAACAGAGGCTTCTGCCGCACTGGAGGCCTGTCCCAACAACCGGCGGCTGGTCACGGTCTACGCCGGTGCATCCGTTCTGGTTATGCTGCTGGTGACCCTGGCAGACTTTTGGCTGACCCATCTGGTCAATCAGACCTCCGGTCTTGGCAGTCTCTCCACCCGCTCTTTTCTGCAAACCATTCAAACCGTCCTGCCCTATGGGCAGCTCCTCCTCTTCCTGTGCTGGGATCTGGGCTTTATGAATGTCATGCTCCGGGCAGTCCGGCATCAGTCTTCCGGTGACCGGGAGCTTCTTTCCGGCTTCTCCCTGTTCTGGCCTGCCCTGCGTGCTTCCCTGCTGCAGTTTCTCCTCTTCTTCGGAATTCTGATGGCTGCGGCATATTTGGGAGTCTTCCTCTTCTTCCTGACCCCCTTCCCCGCTCCCCTGAGTCAGGCCCTGGAGCCCATGCTTTCCGGCACACTGTCCACAGAGCTTCTGCTTTCTCAGGAGGTGCTTTCCGCCATGCTCCCTGCGGAAATCATCTGCCTGGTGCTGTTCGCCCTACTGGCTGTTCCCCTGTATTACCGACTGCGGATGGTAAGCTACTGTCTGTTGGACAACCCCCAGGCCGGTGCTCTGGCGGCGCTGCGGGAGAGCCGGGCCATGATGCGTGGAAACCGGATGAAACTGTTCAAGCTGGACCTGAGCTTCTGGTGGTATTATCTTCTGATTTTCCTCGCCGGTCTTCTGGCCTATGCTGATCTGCTGCTGGCGGTTCTGGGCGTTGCCCTTCCCCTTTCCACCACGGCGGCCTCCCTGCTTTTTTACGTTCTTTACCTGGCTGCCCTGTTCTGCATTTACCGTCTGTTCCGGTGCCGGGTTGACAGTACCTATGCCCTGGCCTATGAGTCCCTGCGCCCCCGGCCCCAGGCAGGCGGCGTGGTTCTGGGAAACATTTTCCAGATGTAATGAAGGTCTATTCTCCGGAATTTCAGCATTTCCCCACTTTTATGTGCATACAGACAGAAAACCAGCGAATCCGCAGATCCGCTGGTTTTTGTTATTCCGTCAGGTTGTCCTCAAGAATATCTGCCAATGTGATGCCTTCAAAAAAATCGTCGATCATCTTATCCAGCCGGTCCCACATGGGCTTGGTCTGGCAGCACTCTGTCCGGGAGCAGGCCGCCGCCCCCTGGGATGTGCAGGACACAGCGGAAAGGCTTCCCTCGGTGAGCTTTAAAATCGCGCCGACGGTATATTCCTCCGGCTTCCGGTTCAGCCGATAGCCGCCGCCCTTGCCGTGCACCGCATCCACAAAGCCGGCCTTGGAGAGCACCGTCATAATGGATTCCAG
Organism: uncultured Oscillospiraceae bacterium; assembly: GCA_964504605.1. Lineage (GTDB taxonomy): Bacteria > Bacillota > Clostridia > Oscillospirales > Oscillospiraceae > Faecousia. The sequence goes on from CAZDFB010000027.1 coordinate 7,495, forward strand.
ATATTTCTGTGAAATGCCCTCGGCCTCCGCGATTTCCTTCAACGGGATGAATTCCCCGCTGCCCCGCCGGGCAAAATGTACCATAACTCGCAGGGCATAGCGTCCCTTGGTCGATACGATCATGGCCGTTACTCGCCGTGGACGGCATCGTGGAGATGCTCATGGTCGATGCCCTTGAACTTCTCCGGATCGTAGGGAATATTGTTCTTCTGGAAGTAGTCCAGCAGAGCATTCTTGATAGCTTCCTCTGCCAGCACAGAGCAGTGGAGCTTGTGGGCGGGCAGACCGTCCAGAGCCTCGGCAACAGCCTTATTGGTAAGCTCCATGGCTTCATAAATGGACTTGCCCATAATCATTTCCGTAGCCATGGAGGAGGAGGCAATGGCGCTGCCGCAGCCAAAGGTCTCGAATTTTACATCCTCAATGATATCGTTCTCGATTTTCAGATAGATCTTCATAATGTCGCCGCACTTGGCGTTGCCCACTTCACCCACGCCGTCGGCATTTTCGATTACGCCAACATTTCTCGGGTGCATAAAATGATCCATTACTTTTTCACTGTACAGTGCCATATCGCATTTCTCCTGTTAATGTATTCTGGTGTGTATGGGCGACGGAGGCCGCCCCTGTGGATAAAACCTTACAGAATATACTGTCGCTTGCCTTCCTGCAGGTCCCGCCAAACGGGGGACATATTCCGCAGATAGGAAACCACTTCCGGGACCACCTGCAGAATGTGATCGATTTCCTCATCGGTATTGTACTTGGAAAGGCTCAGACGCAGGGAGCCGTGGGCCACATCGTGAACCCGTCCGATAGCCAGCAGTACATGGCTCGGATCCAGACTGCCGGAGGTGCAGGCCGAACCGGAGGAGGCGCAAACGCCCTTCATATCCAGAAGCAGCAGCAGGCTCTCGCCCTCGATTCCTTCAAAGCAGAAGCTCACATTGCCGGGGAGCCGGTTTACCGGGTCGCCGTTCAGGGCGCTGTGGGGAATCCGGCTCAGTCCGGCGATCAGCTTGTCCCGCATTGCGGTCACCTTTGTCATATTTTCGTCAATATGGCTGCAGGCCTCCTCCATGGCGGCTGCCATGCCGCAGATACCGGCAATATTTTCGGTACCGGCCCGCTTGCCGCGCTCCTGAGCGCCGCCCTCGATTACATTCACCAGCGGAAAGCCCCGGCGGCAGTACAGCGCGCCAACGCCCTTGGGGCCGTGGAACTTGTGACCGGAGAGACTGAGCATATCAATGTTCTGCTCCTTGACATTGATGTGGATATGGCCCACCGCCTGAACCGCGTCGGTGTGGAAGGGCACCTTCGCCTCCTTGCAGATCTGACCGATCTGCGCAATGGGGAGGAGGGAGCCGATCTCGTTATTGGCATACATGGTGGTGACCAGGCAGGTATCGGGGCGGATGGCATCCCTGACCTGCTGGGCTGTAATGTTGTGACCCTGGGAAACATCCAGGTAGGTCACTTCAAAGCCCTCCTTTTCCAGCTTCTGGAGGGTATGGAGCACGGCGTGGTGCTCAAAGGCAGTGGAAATAATGTGCTTTTTTCCCTTGCGCTCGCCCATGCGGGCAGCGGAGAGAATGGCCTGATTGTCCGCTTCGCTTCCGCCGGAAGTGAAGTAGATTTCCCGGGGCTCACAGCCAAGGCACTTTGCCACCGTTTCCCGGGCGGCATCCAGTGCCTCCTTAGCCTCCTGACCAACGGAGTGGAGGGAGGACGGGTTGCCGTAAATCCTGTCAAAATAGGGCAGCATTGCCTGAATGGCAGTCTGGCTCATTTTGGTGGTTGCGGCATTATCGGCATATACATACATATATAAAACCTCCTTTGGGTTCAACCTAGTAAATCCATGGGTAATATAGCACATATTGCCTACCATGTCAATAGGTTAATCCCCGGTGGCAGCGGGCTGTGCCGCCGCTTTTCCGCCGGTGCCGGGGCGGAAAGCCGCCCCCGGCTGGAAGTCAGCGCGCCCGGCGGTTTTCCAGATGACCGGACTGAACCACCGGCGGCTTGGGATCCGCAGCTTCCCAGGTTATGGGCTTCTTTTCATCCTCTTTCACCCAGCTCCCTCCTTCCCCCGCTATTATCTGCCTTTTCTTCCGGGAATATGCAAAGTGCCCCCGCAGGAAAGGGCGGGAGGCCGCAGTGCGTCAAAAAACTCGTTTTTGCTCTGGCGCGGGAGCAGATATTCTGCCCCTTTCTGCCTTTGCAGCTGCGCCGCTTTCACGAAAAGACTTTTGACCGCCTGCGGACACCCGGGGACGGGTGTCCCTACGATACCTTCCGCAACCGCAATAGAACCTGTAACAGGCAGAAGATCAAAAAGCTTTCTGCGACTCGCTGAGAGCCGCCCTTTAGGCGGGGGGGCCTGGCGCTTCAAGAAAATACAAAATTCCCGGCCCCCTACAGGATGAGTCGGGAATTGTTGATTTCAAACTGAGCAGGCAAGCATCCCTTCCAAAGGGAGAAGCCCGGGTTTTCACCGCAGAGCGCTTCTCAGTGTGTCTCTTACCGACTGAATGCGGCCCTGGGCAAAGGGGCTTTCCAGTCCAGCGGACTCCAGGAACGCCAGGAAGCAGTATTCCACGGTATCCAGCTGCTCCTGATAAAGGGCAAGTCCGGCCCCCTGCTCCGCCTTTTCCAGCTGATAGAGCTGCATCGCCGCGTCATTGCTCACCACATAGCTGAACACATAGCAGGGATTTGTAAAGAAATGGGTGATGCCCACAAACATATTGCCCTCGACGCCCCAGGCATCAAAGCCATATTCACTGCCCACCTGCTCAAACAGGTCGAAGACATTTTCCACCGTCAGGTCATCCGGGTCCATATCGTAAACCCGCTGCTCAAAGTCCGCATAGCAGGACTGCTCCACATATACGCAAAGGCTGTCCAGCATTTTATACTTCTCCAGAGAGCGGGGATCCTCCACATAGAAAAAGCTCAGATATTCCAGCCCCTGGGAGAAGATCTCCGCCACATCCACGCTGACTCCGCTTCCGTAGGAAGCATAGTCATTGCAGAAGTGACCGAATTCATGGGTAAAGGTCAGGAAATCATGGTCCTGTCCTGTGGGATTCATGAAAACATAGGGCTCACCGTAAAGCCCCAGAAACACCTCAAAAGAAGCGTCGTACTTATTGTCACTGTAGGTGATATCGTACAGCCCCGCCTCGCTCATCAGCTCAAAGGCCTCCTGCACGGTACCGCCCATATTCGTCGCCAGCTCCTGCACATAGCCGTAGGTCTCTGTCTCCTCACAGCTGTGAAGCCGGATGCCCGACACGCCATAGGTATACAGCTCCCGGTAAATCGGCACCAGCTCCTGCCGGACCTGGGCCAGATACGCCCGCTCCTGGGCCGTTGTATAGTCCCGGGTGTAGTAAAAATCGTAGGCAAAATCCGGGTAGCTTTCATAACCGGCGTAGGCCGCGATGCGCTGGCGCAGCTGCACCAGTTCCACATACACCTGGCACATCCGGGGGGCCAGAACGTCATAATAGCTGTCCGCCTGGGCATCCACAGCCTGAGCGGAAAGATCGTAATATTGGCTGATGAGGGCCGCTTCCTGGTCCATCATGCCGGTGAATGTCTCGTCATAGATGCTTTCGCCCTCGTAATCGTCGAAAAAGCCCTCTCCGAAATATTCCTCCGTTTCCAGCTTCTCCCGGTTGGGCGATTCTGCCAGGGCATACATCAGCTGATCCCGGCCCGCATCGATCTGAGCCGACAGCTCCAGACAGTAATTGTATTCGTCCGTCCAGTAAATATCCGTCAAATCCCGGCAATAGTTTATGTTCGCCAGACTGTAATTGGTGTAGTATTCCTGATACTGCAGGGTATAGACATACAGATCCCGCTCCAGCTGGTCAAAATCGGTTTCCGCAGCACTGGTCATGCAGGCGGCGAGTGCCTCCTCCAGTGCCTCCGGGTCCGGGCGGGTATACTCCATATCCTCATATTTTACCGGTATGTACTGTGAGAGAATGCCCCGCAGTGCCGCAGGAACCTTTACCGTACACCCGGAAAGCAGCAGCGCCAGCATCAGTATCAGCGCAGTCAGCCGCATTTTCCACTGTTTCATATTCAGAACCCCCCTTTTGCTCCAGTGTACCATATTTCGCCGGGAATTGCAATCCGCGCCCGGAATATACCCTTGCAATCGGGCGGAAATGGTTGTATAATTTCAGCAGAGAATGCATCTGCATTTCAATATGCACGAGGAGGAGCTTGCTATGCTCAATTGGAAAAACATGGATACTCTTGCGTCCTACCAGGCGCTGCTGAACACCCGGAAGGTCGCCCTTTCCGCCGTCATGTCCGGCGAAAGCGGTGCGGAGCGGGTCAAAAGCTACACCGTCCCCATGGGTGCCGGTCTGCACTTCAATTACGGTGCCCGCAGCGTGGACGATACCATTCTGGATGCTCTGGACAACTTTGCCCGGGAGCAGCAGCTGGTTGAAAAGTTTGAAGTGCTGTACAACGGTGCCGTTATCAACACCGGCGAAAAGCGGCTGGTGCTGCACCACCTGTGCCGTGGTCAGCTGGGCGGTGATGTAATCGCTGACGGCGTGAACAAGCGGGAATTCTATGTGGGCGAGCAGGAAAAGATTGCCGCCTTTGCCAACAAGGTCCACGCCGGGGAAATCACCAATGCTGCCGGCGAAAAGTTCACCACCGTCTGCCAGATCGGCATTGGCGGCTCCGACCTGGGCCCCCGGGCCATGTACCTGGCCCTGGAAAACTGGGCCAAGGTCAACAATTGCCTGAAGATGAAGGCCGCCTTCATCTCCAACGTGGACCCCGACGATGCTGCCGGTGTGCTCAGCAGCATAGACGTTGCCCACACCATCTTCGTGCTGGTTTCCAAGTCCGGCACCACCCTGGAGACCCTGACCAACGAATCCTTCGTGAAGAACGCCCTGGTGTCCGCCGGTCTGAACCCCGCAAATCACATGATCGCCGTCACCAGCCAGACCTCTCCCCTGGCCGGCAACCCCGATTACCTGGATTCCTTCTACATGGATGACTACATCGGCGGTCGCTACTCCTCCACCTCCGCCGTGGGCGGCGCCGTGCTGAGCCTGGCCTTCGGCCCCGATGTCTTCGCCCGGTTCCTCAACGGTGCCGCGGAAGCGGATGCTCTGGCAAAGAACCCGGAGCTGCGTCACAATCCCGCCATGCTGGACGCTCTGATTGGCGTTTACGAGCGCAATGTACTGGGCTACCCCGCCACCGCCGTGCTGCCCTACTCCCAGGCCCTTTCCCGCTTCCCTGCTCACCTGCAGCAGCTGGACATGGAATCCAACGGTAAGAGCGTCAACCGCTTCGGTGAGAGTGTCGGCTATGTCACCGGCCCCGTGATCTTCGGTGAGCCCGGCACCAACGGTCAGCACTCCTTCTATCAGCTGCTGCACCAGGGCACCGACATTATCCCCTTGCAGTTCGTTGGCTTCAAGAGCAGCCAAATGGGCTCCGATGTGACCATCCAGGGCTCCACCAGCCAGCAGAAGCTCTGCGCCAACGTAGCCGCCCAGATCGTTGCCTTCGCCTGCGGCAAGGACGATGCCGACAACAATAAGAAATTTGCCGGTGGTCGCCCCTCCTCCATCATCATCGGAGAGCAGCTGACCCCCGAGGCACTGGGTGCTCTGCTTGCCCACTTTGAGAACAAGGTCATGTTCCAGGGCTTCGCCTGGAATCTGAACTCCTTCGACCAGGAGGGTGTCCAGCTGGGTAAGGTCCTTGCCAAGAAGGTTCTGGCCCATGACACCGACGGTGCACTGGCAGTTTACAGTGACCTGCTGAACATCTGATTTTACGCTCCGGCCCAGCCGGGAAGGCAATGCCTTCCCGGCTGTTTTTTAAGCTTTTCTTACCATACCAACTTTTCCCTTGCCAATGGGATGGATTTGGGGTAACATATAGATGTAAATAAAATATCGAATCCGAGGTTATCACCATGATAAATGTAGATATTTCCAATATCTGGGGCGAGGTATCCCTCCCCGACCTGCTCTCCATGGAAAGAGAGGTCTTTGATGCCCACAAGGCCCTGACCGAGGGCACCGGAGAAGGGGGCGGTTCCACCGGCTGGCTGAGCCTGCCCCTCCGGGAGCCTACCGAGGAGATTAACCGGCTCCTGACCGCCGCCCGGAAGATCCGAAGCGATTCCGATGTGTGCGTTGTGGTTGGCATCGGCGGCAGCTATCTGGGCTCCCGGGCCGCCATTGAGCTGCTGCAAGGCCCCAACCGCAACATTGGCAGAGGGAAGGGCGATCCCCAGATTTTCTACGCGGGCAATACCCTTTCCACCCGCCACTGGAACGAAATGCTTCATCTGCTGGAGGGAAAGGATTTTTCTGTCATCGTGATTTCCAAATCCGGCACCACCACCGAAAGCGCCATTGCCTTCCGGGGTCTCCGGTGGATGCTGGAGCGGAAATACGGCACAGACGAGGCCAACCGCCGGATTTACGCCATTACCGACCCCTGTAAGGGTGCCCTGCGGCAGATGGCGGAGGAGGAGCGCTGGGAAAGCTTCGTAATTCCCGCCAATGTGGGCGGACGGTTCTCCGTGCTGAGTCCTGTGGGCCTGCTGCCCATGGCTGTTGCGGGTATCGACATACTGGAGCTGCTGGAGGGCAGCGCGGATGCGCAGGCGTGCTATGATATCCGCTCCTTTGAAAATCCCGTGTGGCTGTATGCCGCCGTCCGGAACCTGATGTACCGCCAGGGGAAAAAGATCGAGCTGCTGGAAAGCTTTGAGCCCAGCTTCCGGATGTTCGGCCTGTGGTGGCAGCAGCTCTTTGGCGAGTCCGAGGGAAAGAATGGCAAGGGGCTTTTCCCCGCCTGCGCCGAATTTACCGCGGACCTGCATTCCCTCGGTCAGATGATCCAGCAGGGTGAGCGGTGTCTGTTTGAGACAATGCTTCGCTTCGACCCGCCGGAGGCCAGGCATCTCATCGGCTCCGACTGGAAGAATCTGGACGGTTTGAACTATCTGGAGGGCAAAACCCTGGATTTTGTGGATGAGCAGGCCTATCTTGGCACACTGGCAGCCCATGTGGACGGCGGTGTCAGCGTTATTACCATGGATTGCGGTACTCTGAACGCGGCAAAAGTGGGTGAGCTTTTCTACTTCCTTGAGCTCAGCTGCGGAATCTCCGCCTATATGCTGGGGGTGAATCCCTTCAATCAGCCCGGGGTAGAGCTCTATAAAAAGAATATGTTCCAGCTGCTGGGCAAGCCCGGATACGAGCAAAAGTAAAAATGATTTGTGAAATTTGCAAAATAGTAGTTGCAAATTTGTCGGATTGCTGGTAGAATGACCATACAGCCATATCTGGCAGAGCAAAGGAGGACATTCCGATGATTCATATTATTATGGGCCTGAAGGGCTCCGGCAAGACCAAGAAGATGATCGACGGCATCAATGCCGCTGTGGCACAGGCCCAGGGCGATGTAGTTTGCATCGAGTACGGCAAGAAGCTGACCTATGACATTCCTCACAAGGTTCGTCTGGTCGATTCCAAGGAGTACGCCATCAGCAATTCCGATATGCTGAAGGGCTTCCTGAGTGGTCTGCACGCGGGCAACTTCGATATCACCCATGTGTTTATCGACAATCTGTACAAGACCATCGGTGCCGACAAGGACACCGCTGAGGCATTCCTGACCTGGTGCGCCGCCTTCGCTGCTGAAAACAGCATGGAAATCACCATCACCGTGTCTGAGGATCCCGCCAACGCTTCCGATGCCGTGAAGCAGTACCTGTAATCCATCACTACATACGCGCCGCTGTGAAGACTCACAGCGGCGCATTTCTGTTCCTTCGCTCTTCGCAAAATTCTGCCTTCTTTTATGATTTTCTCTTGCATTTCAGGAAAACGTACATTATAATATAAAATGCGATTTTTTGTGAATATAAAAAGGAGAAAACCATGGGTTCAAACACATTGCAAGAAAACAAAATGGGCGTCATGCCGGTGGGAAAGCTGCTCGCCAATATGGCTACCCCTATGATTATTTCCATGATTGTCCAGGCCCTTTACAACGTGGTGGACAGCATTTACGTTTCCCAGGTATCTGAGAGCGCCGTCACCGCGCTGGGTCTGGCATTCCCCATCCAGAACCTCCAGACCGGCTTTGCGGTGGGCATCGGCGTGGGTGTCAATTCCCTGCTGAGCAAATCCCTGGGCCAGAAGGACCAGGAGGCCGCCAACCGGGCTGCCGGAAACGGCATCGTGCTGATGCTCATTGTCACTGTGGCCTTCATGCTCTTCGGTATTTTCGGTGTCCGTCCCTATTACGAGATGCAGTCCACCGTGGCAGAGACAGTGAAGGGCGGCATCGCCTATTCCCAGATCTGCTGCGTGTTCACGCTGGGCATTTTCATGGAGGTTCTGGCTGAGCGGCTGCTTCAGGCCACGGGACGCACCATGTACACCATGGTCACCCAGGGCATCGGTGCCATCATCAACATCATTCTCGATCCCATCCTGATTCACGGCTACCTGGGTCTGCCCGCCCTCGGCGTAGCCGGTGCCGCCTGGGCAACCGTCATCGGTCAGTGGACCGCCGCCCTGCTGGCTCTCTACTTCAACGAGAAGCACAATCCCGAGGTGCAGTTCGGTATCCGCTACATCAAGCTGGATGCCGCCACCGTAAAATCCATTCTGACGGTGGGCGTTCCCTCCATCATCATGAACGGTGTCGGCTCCATCATGAACTTCGGTATGAACCAGATTCTTCAGGGCTTCAACGAAACCGCCACTTCCGTCTTCGGTATCTACTATAAGCTCCAGAGCTTCTTCTTTATGCCCCTGTTCGGCATCAACAACGCCACCATTTCCATCATTGCCTTCAACTACGGTGCCCAGAAGCCCAAGCGGATTACCAAAACCCTGAAGCTCGCCTCCATCGCCGGACTGGTGGTTATGATTCTGGGTCTGCTGTCCTTCCAGTTCCTGCCGGATCTGCTGCTGGGTCTGTTCAACCCCAGCGAGAGCTTCCTGGATATCGGTCGGGCGGCCCTGCAAACCATCAGCTGGAGCTTCCCCATTGCGGCGGTTTGCATCGTGCTGGGTGCCAGCTTCCAGGCCCTGGGCAACGGAATTTATTCCACCATCACCTCTTTGTGCCGTCAGCTGCTGGTGCTGCTGCCGGTGGCCTATCTCCTGAGCCTGACCGGTAATGTGAACAACGTCTGGCTGGCCTACCCCATTGCGGAGGTAGCCAGCGCTGCCGTGACCGCCTTCTTCTACATCCGGATCTACCGGCAGAAGATCAAGCCCCTGTTCACCCTGTAAGCGCCGTTTTTCCTCTGGCTTTTTCAGAAAAAGCGTGTATAATGAAAGAAAACAGTTTGGGAGGCTTTACCTATGAAATATGGCTTTGGCATTGATTTGGGCGGTACCACCGTTAAAATCGCCTATTTTGACGAAAACGGCACTCTCCTGGAAAAATGGGAGATCCCCACAGTAACCGAAAACGGCGGCGTGCAGATTCTGCCGGATATTGCAACCTCCATCCGCCGGTACATCCAACGCAACGAAATCAGTGACGCTTCGATTCTGGGTCTGGGCATCGGTGTTCCCGGCCCGGTTAACGCCAAAGGCGTTGTAAACAAGTGCATCAACCTGGGCTGGGGTGTGTTCAACATCGCCCAGGAGCTGAGCCGTCTCACCGGTTTTCCCGTCAAGGCAGGCAACGATGCCAACGTTGCCGCTCTGGGCGAATTCTGGAAGGGCGGCGGTCAAGGCTGCGACAATATGGTCTTCGTCACGCTGGGAACCGGCGTTGGCGGCGGCATCGTCGTGGAGGGCAGCCTGCTGCACGGTGCCCACGGCTCCGGCGCTGAGCTGGGCCACATGGTCCTCAAGCGGGAGGAAGCCATTCCCTGCAACTGCGGCAAGCGGGGCTGTGTGGAGCAGTATTGCTCCGCCACCGGTATCGTCCGGCTGGCAAAGGAGCACCTTGCCGCGGTGGACACGCCCTCCTCCCTGCGTCAGCTGGATGCCATCACCTGCAAGGATATCTTTGATGCCGGAAAATCCGGCGACGAGGCCGCTCTTGCGATTCTGGATACCTATTACGCTCTGCTGGGCGAATTTCTCGCCAACGTGTGCTGCGTGGTGGACCCGGAGGTGGTCGTCCTCGGCGGCGGTGTCAGCAAGGCCGGTGACGTGCTTCTGTCCGGTGTGGAGCCCTATTTCCACAAGTACGTATTCCATGCGGCCTCCGGTGCCCGTTTTGCCCTGGCTTCCCTGGGAAATGATGCCGGCGCTTACGGTGCGTTCAAGCTGGCCCTGGATGCCTTCGGCGTGTGATTTTTCCCGCCGACGCAGTGCAAAATTCTGCTCCCTTTGCAGAAAGAGGCAGGGTTTAATGTCTTCTGAGCAGGCGATTCTGAACAAAATGTATCCCGCAGGGTAAAAACCCTGCGGGATTTTTTCGTCTTTTGGAAATTTATCCCTGATTTTTCGACTTTTTCAGCGGTTACATTACCGCCGCCGGGTCATATTAAAGGTGCAGACGAAAAGGAGGGCTGTGAAATGAAGCATTTTTTCCGTTTCCTCGCAATATGCGTTTTGTGCCTTTGCCTGCTGCCCCAGAGTACCCTGGCAGCGGAGCTTTTGATTCCCGTCGGGAAGGTAATCGGCCTGGAACTTCAGGACGATACCGTGACCGTAGCGGCCTTTGACGATGCTTTGGGCTCTGCCGCGAAAGCGGCAGGTCTTCGCATCGGAGATATCATCGTTAAAGTAAACGGGCGGACCGTGACCAGCGCTGACCAGGTCCGCCAGGCCCTTTCCGACAGCGGGGACCGGGTGGAGCTGATCGTCTCCCGGTCGGGAAAGCGGCACAAGCTGGCATTTCCCCTGAATACGGAGGAGTCCCTGCCCCGGATGGGTGTGTATCTGCGGCAGGGCATTGCGGGCATCGGCACCGTCACCTACTACGACCCCAAAAGCAATTCCTTCGGCGCCCTGGGACACGGCGTCAGCACCGCCTCCGGGCAGCTTCTGGAGATGACCCGGGGCAGTGCCTATACCGGGCAGATTCTCTCTGTCGTAAAGGGAAAAGCCGGAGCACCCGGTCAGCTACGGGGCATTGCCCAGGCAGGTGAGACCCTGGGCGCACTGGAAAAGAATACGCCCCAGGGCATCTTCGGTATTTCCCACCAGGGCTGGTCCGGAGAACCCCTTCCCGTAGCCGCCTACGGGGATGTGCACACAGGCCCGGCTGTTATCCGCTCCACGGTTTCCGGCACATCACCTCAGGAATATTCTGTGGAAATTCTGAAAATCTATCCCCGGGACCGGTCAGACAGCCGGAACTTTCTTCTGAAGGTCACCGACCCGGCCCTTCTCGAAAAAACCGGCGGCATCGTTCAGGGAATGAGCGGCAGTCCGATCATTCA
>CAZDFB010000028.1:0-18384 GCA_964504605.1 uncultured Oscillospiraceae bacterium
TGAAGGCCAATCCCAACCGCCGGGCCAAGGGCACCGTCATCGAGGCCCGTATGGACAAGACCCGTGGCCCCGTGGCTACCCTGCTGGTGCAGAACGGTACCCTGAAGCAGGGCGATATCGTCATTGCCGGCACCGCCGTGGGCCGTGTCCGTGTGATGACCAACGACAAGGGCCGCACTGTCAAGATCGCTGGTCCCTCCGTGCCTGTGGAAATCACCGGCCTGGCTGAGGTTCCCGCTCCCGGCGACGAGTTCAACGCCGTTACCGATGAGCGCATGGCCCGTGAGCTGGTGGAGCAGCGCAAGCAGGCCCAGAAGGACGCTGCTGCCAAGCTCCAGCAGAAGGTCACCCTGGACAACCTGTTCGCCCGGATGCAGGAGGGCGAGATGAAGGAGCTGCCTCTGATCGTCAAGGCCGACGTTCAGGGCTCCGCTGAGGCCATCAAGGCTTCCCTGGAGAAGCTGACCAACGAGGAGGTCCGCGTCCGTGTCATTCACGCGGGTGTCGGTGCCATCAACGAAAGCGATATCCTGCTGGCCTCCACCTCCGGTGCCATCATCGTGGGCTTCAATGTCCGCCCCGATGCCGGTGCCCAGGCAAGTGCCCACCGCACCAACGTGGATATGCGGTTCTACCGGGTCATCTATGATGCCATCGACGAGATCGAGGCTGCTATGAAGGGTATGCTGGCTCCCAAGTACGAGGAAGTGGTCATCGGTCACGCCGAGGTCCGCCAGACCTACAAGGTTTCCTCCGTGGGCACCGTCTGCGGCTGTATGGTCAAGGACGGCAAGGTTTCCCGGGATGCCCAGGTCCGCATCCTGCGGGACAATATCGTGATCTACGAGGGCGAGGTCGGCTCCCTGCAGCGCTTCAAGGACGCTGTCAAGGAGGTCTCTGCCGGATACGAGTGCGGCATGACTGTCACCGGCTACAACGACATCCGGGAGTACGATATTTTCGAGTGCTTCGCCATGCAGGAAGTCAAGAGATAAATGTTTTCTGCCAGCCGCCGCAGCCGCGGCGGCTGGCATTGCACTATGGGATTCGCGGAGCGGGGGCGGTTAAACGCACCTCTGCGCAGAATCCATTACCCGGCGGGCGGGGGCCTGCCCTCGCTCCATATCCTAATCATTAAAGGGGGATACCATTATGGCATCCAATCGCATTAACCGCATCAATGAAGAAATCCAGAAGGAGCTGTCCGGCCTTCTGCGTACCGTTAAGGACCCCCGGGTCCAGGACACCATGATCTCCATTACCCGGGTGGAAACCACACCGGACCTGCGCTATACCAAGGTCTATGTTTCCTTCCTGCCGGAGGAGAAGGCGAAGGATGCCATGGCGGGCCTGAAATCCGCCGCCGGCTATCTGCGCCGGGAGCTGGCACGGAAGCTGAATCTGCGCTATGCCTCCGAAATTGTCTGGGCGCTGGACGATTCCATTACCTACGGTGCCCATATGCTGGAGCTCATCAACTCCCTGGGAGTGAAGTCCGATGATGACGAAGGCTGAGTGCGCCCGCTGGCTTCTGGCCCGGGACAATTTCTGCATCCTGACCCATCGGCGGCCCGACGGCGATACCGTCGGCTCGGCGGCGGCCCTGTGCCTTGGCCTGCGGAGCCTGGGCAAGCAGGCCTGGATTCTGGAAAATCCGGAAATTTCTGACCGCTTCCGCCCTCTTCATCAGAACCTGACCCGGGTGAATCCCGGCCCGGAGGATACCCTTCTGTCTGTGGATGTGGCATCGCCGGGAATGCTTCCCGCACAGTTTGAGCCCCTCCTGCCCCGGATCCGGCTGCGCATTGACCATCACAGCAGTGCAACCTCCTTTACAGACTGGGAGATTGTCGATCCTTCGGCAGGTGCCTGCGCGGAAATTATCTGGGATCTGCTCCGGGAACTGGATGTGGCCCTGACGCCTCAGATGGCGGATGCCCTGTATGTGGGCACCTCCACCGATACGGGCTGCTTCCGCTTCGCCAACACCACCGCCCATACCTTTCAGGTTGCCGCCGCCTGCGCCGGTGCCGGTGCCAGAATCTATGAGCTGAATCAGGTGCTCTTTGAGACCAATACCCTGAGCAAGCTGCGGATGCAGGCCTGGATTGTGGAGCATATGCAGCTTTTCAACGACAGGCGGCTGGCAGTCGTAGCCATTCCCCGGGCGGTTGAAGAGCAGCTGGGGGTTACCGACGACGATATGGACAATATTTCCTCCTTCCCCCGGACGGTAGCCGGTGTGTGCATGGCAGCCACTCTGCGTCAGACCCGGGAGGGCGAGACAAAAATTTCCGTCCGGGCGATTCCCGGCTGGGATGCTACTGTGGTCTGCGCCCGGTTTGGCGGCGGCGGTCACAAGGGTGCTGCTGGTGCCTCCACCCAATTGCCGCTGGAGGAGGCCGCGAAGGCGGTGGCGGAGGAAATGCTGGCTTTGTAAGGCCTTGCGCATCGCTGCGTTCTTTCCCTTTCGGAATCGTCTGCGACGATGTGAGATTTTTCGGTGAAAAATCACCGGGTGACCGCTGGTCGCCCCTGCATGAGGAATCAATATGAATGGAATCGTAATTGTAGATAAGCCCCAGGACTGGACCAGCCAGGATGTTACCGCCCGGCTGCGGCGGGTTTTCAACACCCGGCGGATCGGTCACGGCGGAACCCTGGACCCCATGGCTACCGGCGTGCTGCCGGTGTTTGTGGGCCGGGCTACCCGGGGCGTGGAATTTTTTGAGCACGCGGAAAAAATCTATGAAACCGTGCTCCGACTGGGAATCACCACCGATACCGAGGATATCACCGGCACCACCCTGACGGAGCGCCCGGTGGACCTTTCCGGTGTGGATTTGGAGACGGTGCTGGACTGGTTCCGGGGAGAAATTTTGCAGGTTCCGCCCATGTACTCCGCTCTGAAGGTAAACGGGCAGAAGCTCTGCGACCTGGCCCGGAAGGGCAAGGAGGTGGAGCGCAAACCCCGGCCCATTACCATCCACGAGCTGACGCTTCTGGGGGTGGAGGAGAACAGCCTGCACCTGCGGGTCCGCTGCTCCAAGGGCACCTATATCCGCACTCTGTGCAAGGATATCGGAGAGGCTCTGGGCTGCGGCGGCTGCATGGCGGCGCTGCGCCGGGTCCAGGCGGGGGAATATACCATTGAGGAGGCAATTCCCCTGGAGGCTTTGCTGGAGACGGAAAATCCGGAAGCCTGCCTGCGTGGTGTGGATACCATGTTCCGGAATTATCCCGCTGTCACCCTGACAGCCAATCAGGAAAAGCGCTGCCGCAACGGCAATGCCTTCTCCGTCAAGCACCCTGCGGGCACCTACCGGGCCTACAGTGAAGCCGGTGAGTTTCTCATGCTGGCTCAGGTGGAGAATGGCATTATGTCAACCGTGAAAAGCTTCTTCAATGTACAGGAATAATACATAATTACAAATTACGAATTATAATTTATTTTGCGACTTCCACCTGCCAATAAATGTTATAGCATTTCAAACTTTTCACCGTCTGATTCACAGTATAACTTGTAATTTGTAATTTATAATTCAGAATTAGTTTTTGCTTATGAACAAACGCTATATCTACGCTCTGGGCTTTTTCGATGGAGTCCATCTGGGCCATCAGGCCCTTCTGTCCGCCTGCGTCTCTCTGGCCCGGGCGGGGGGCTGCACGCCGGGAGCGGTGACCTTCGCCGCCCACCCGGATACGCTGGTGCTTCATGAAACGCCGGGGCTTATCAATACCATAGAGGACCGGAGGAATCTGCTGAGGACCTTCGGCATGGAGACCGTTGTGGCCCTGCCCTTTGACGATGCCATGCGGTGCCTGAGCTGGGAGGATTTTCTCCTGATGCTCATAAATAAATGGGACGCGGGCGGATTCGTCTGCGGAGAGGATTTCCGCTTTGGCTTCCGGGGCGAAGGAAACGCCGACCGGCTGGCTGATTTTTGCCGGCAGCGGGGGCTTCCCTGGGTCACCGTTCCGGAGCAGGAGCTGGAAGGCCGGCGGGTATCCAGCACCTATATCCGCACCCAGCTGGAGAGCGGGGATATGTCCACGGCGGTTCGTTTCCTGGGCCACCCCCATCTGCTGACCGGGACCGTGGTGCCCGGACAGCACATCGGCCGAACGCTGGGGGTTCCCACTGCCAATCTGCTCCTTCCGGAGGGGGTTCTGGTCCCGAAGCACGGCGTTTACGCCTGCCGCTGCCTGACCGGCGGAGGGGCCTGGCCGGCGGTGACCAATATCGGCACCCGGCCCACCGTATCCGGCTCCGGCGTTACCGTGGAGCCCTGGATTCTGGACTATACCGGCGATCTTTACGGCAAGACCATTACGCTGGAATTTTACCGCTTTCTCCGCCCCGAGCGGAAATTCCCGGATCTGACTGCTCTGAAGGCCCAGATTCAGCGGGATGCTCAGGATGCCCGGGCGTGCATCGGGGCAAAAAAGCCCTGAGGGGCGGCAATTTGTCTCCCCAATACAGGCATTTACGGATTCTTAATATGTTTCCCCTTGTATAAACGAGAAAAATCGAGTATAATGAGACTCCAAACAGAAAAAAACGGGAAAGGAGCCCCTTCATGGCGCTTGACAGAGACGATGAATTAAATAGACGGCGCCAGGAGCGGGAAGCCCGCCGCCAGCAGCGGCTGGAGGAGCAGCGCAGGCTGCGCCTGCGGCTGACAGCGGCTGCTGCCGTGCTGGTGGTCTGCGCCGTGGCGATTTTTGTCATCATGGGCAGCGGTGGGGCGGATACCCCCTCGGACAGCCAGCTTTCCGCCGGGGCTTCTCAGGTGACCACCGAGGCTTCCCAGGAAACCACGGAAGCTGCCACATCCACCCAGCCTACCTCCCGGAGTCAGCGGGATACCACCACCGTGATTCATATTAAGGCCGCTGGGGACCTGAATGTTACCGACAGCGTGATTCTTGCCGGTGCAGGCGGCACCAATGGCTACGATTTTACCACCTGCTTCCAGGATGTGGCCCCGGTGCTCAGTGACGCGGACCTGACCCTGCTGAATCTGGAAGGCAACCTCTGCGGCGAGCCCTACGGCTCCCAGAGTACCTCTGCCCCGGTCCAGCTGGCCCAGGCCCTTCAGACTGCCGGTGTGGATATTGTCCAGATGGCAAATTCCTGCTCCGTCAACAATGGTATCCGTGGTCTGACCTCTACCCTGAATGCCCTGCGGGCCTCGGGACTTGAGCCGGTGGGAGCCTATTCCTCCCCGCAGGAGTTCCAGAGCAGCAAGGGCTATACCATCTGCAATATCAACGGCGTTTCCGTTGCCATTGTGGCCTTCACCAAGGGCGTTGGCAGCCGTGGTCTGCCTGCCGGAAGTGAGGACTGTGTCAATCTGCTTTTCACCGACTATGCCACGACCTACGAGGAAATCGATACCGACGGTATCAAGTCTATTCTGCGCAATGTGGCCTCGGAAAAGCCGGATATCACCATTGCCCTGCTCCACTGGGGCAGCGAATACAACGACAATATCAGCACCAACCAGACCAAAATCGTAGAGCTGATGCAGAAGCAGGGGGTGGATATCATCCTGGGCACCCACCCCCACATGGTCCACAAGGTGGAGTACAACGAGACTACCGGCAGTCTGGTGGCCTATTCCCTGGGAGATTTCTTCGGTGATGCCAGCCGTGCCGGCACCAACTATTCCATCATTCTGGACCTGGAGATCACCAAGGATTACGAGGCGGGCACCACCCGGGTTACCGGCTTCAGCTACACCCCCATTTATACGGTCACCGAGTCCGAAGCCGCCGACTCCCAGCGCCGGGTCGTCCGGATCGAAGAGGCGATTCTGGCCTACAACACCAATTTTGTAAACAAGGTCACAAAATCCTGCTACGAAAGCATGGTGAACGCCCTGGAGCGTATTGATGCCCGGGTCAGTCCACCGGCGGAAGGATAAGCGCGCTTTCTTTGGAAAGTGCGCTTTCTTCTTGCCTTTTTCCCGGATTGCCGATATAATAAAAGCTGAATTCTAATTTAGGATGGGAGCGAACCCACCATGCAGCAAAAAAAGAAAATTCTTCTGATTACCACCGGCGGAACCATTGCCTCCATGTCCGGCTCCGATGGTCTGGAGCCCCACCGCAGCGGGGTCATGGAGCGGGAGATCAATCAGCTGCGGACATACTATGATATCTCCGTCCGGGATGTGATGTGCCTGGACTCCTCCAATATCCGTCCGGAGGAATGGCAGCTGATTGCCGCGGATATTTTTTCCCAGCGCCAGGGCTTTGACGGCATCGTGGTATCCCACGGCACCGATACCATGGCCTACACCGCCTCCGCGGTGACCTTTATGCTGCCGGATATTGATGTTCCGGTGGTTTTCACCGGCTCTCAGCTGCCCCTGAGCGATATGCTCTCCGACGGCCCCGATAATCTGCGCACCGCCTTTGCCATGGCGGCCTCCGGTCACCCCGGCGTATTTCTCGCCTTCGACCGGAAGGTTATGCTGGGCTGCCGGGCGGTCAAGGTCAGAGCGTCGGGATTCTCCGCCTTTGAAAGCGTCAATGCCCGCTACGCGGGCCTGGTCAGCAACCGGGGACTGGTGGTGGACAGCTCTGTGCTGCCCGTCCGCCGGGGCGAACCGGCCCTGCGGACCCAGATCAGCAAGGATGTTTTCCTCCTGAAGCTGACCCCCGGACTGAATCCCGGCATTTTTGACGTTCTGGCTGCCATGGGCTACCGGGGCATCGTCATCGAGGCCTTCGGCCTGGGAGGAATCAACGTGCTCCACCGGGGGCTTGGCGGAATCCACCGGGCTGTGGAGGAGGGCATCAGCGTGGTGGTCACCACCCAATGCCTGTACGACAGCTCCGACCTGCGGGTCTATCAGGTTGGCAACAAGCTGCTGGATCTGGGGGTCATTCAGGGCTGGGACATGACCACCGAGGCTGCCATGACCAAGCTGATGTGGGCCATCGGTCAGGGCATGGAGCCCGGTCAGATCAAGGAACTGTTTGAAACCAGCTTGGCTGGTGAGATTACCGCGCTGTAAAAGGAAAATCCCCGTCAAAATATGTGACAAACGGGATGAACTGTGGTATAATAAATCTTCAGGGAGGGAAAAACATGGGCTTCGATACGCTGCTGGGCAACAGCCAGCTGAAACATAATCTGACTGCCAGCCTGCTGAAGGGCCATATTTCCCATTTCTATCTGATTTCCGGCCCGCAGGGCTCCGGCAAGCATACGCTGGCACGGCTTCTGGCCGCCGCCATATTGTGCCGGGAGCCTCAGCGGCCCTGCCTGCACTGCGCCGCCTGCCGGAAGGCCATGGAGGACGCGCACCCGGATCTCATTACCGTGGCGGACCCGGAGCACAAAAATGTGGCGGTGAAAATCGTCCGCCAGTTTCGGGAGGATGTCTTCATCCGGCCCAACGAGGCGGAGTATAAAATCTATCTGATTCCTCAGGAGCTGGGACTGGATGGGCAGAATGCCCTGCTGAAAATTCTGGAGGAGCCGCCCCAATACGGCGTCTTCATTCTCCTGACCGATAATCCGGAGAAGCTTCTTCCAACCGTCCGCTCCCGGTGCACGGAGCTCAAGCTCCTGCCACTGTCCCCGGAGACGTTGACCCGGCAGCTGCAGGGGGAATTTCCCCAGGCGTCCCAGGCGGATATTCAGGCCGCGGCCCTTCGCTCCGGCGGTTATCTGGGCCAGGCCCGGCAGCTGCTGGAGGACGGTCAGGCCCTCCCGCCCCAGACGGAAGGCTTCGTCCGTGCCCTTGCCCGGGGCTCTGCTTTGGAGCTGACCCAGACACTGGTGCCGATGGAGAAATGGAAGCGGGACGCGCTGATTCAGCAGCTGCAAAGCTGGCTGGAGCTGTGCGAGGACGCACTGGCTGCCCGGCTGGGCGGCATTCAGGCCTCCAGCCTGAGCCGGTCCCTGGCTGAAGCCAGAAGCAGCGCCGGGTTGATCGATGCGGTTAGCTGCCTGAAAAAAGCCCTGGATTACGCCCAGAGCAACGTATCCCCTGCCGCTGTCTGCGGCTGGCTTGCCTGGGCCCTGCGATAAAAATTAACGGCATTTCCGCCTTTTGAAATGACCTGGATAATAAGGAGCAAAATCAATGGAAGAACAACTGACCCCTGTCACCGGCGAGGCAGCCACCGTTACCGTGGTGGATATCCAGTTCCGGCCCGGACAGAAGATCTACTTTTTCGATCCCGACGGCTGTGAGTACGCTGCCGGGGACCATGTAATCATGGATACCGCCCGGGGTGCCGAATTTGGCATCTGCACCACCGGAAACCACACGATTCCGGTAAAGGACGTGGTGGCTCCCCTGCGCAAGGTCCTGCGCCGGGCCAATGCCCAGGACGAAAAGACCATTGCCGAGAACCGGGCAAAGGAAAAGCGTGCCTACGAGATCTGCCTGCAGAAAATCGAGACCCACGGCCTGGATATGCAGCTGGTTTCCGCGGAATATGCCTTTGACGGCAGCAAAATCCTCTTTTACTTCACCGCTGACGAGCGTGTGGACTTCCGGGAGCTGGTCAAGAATCTGGCATCCGTGTTCCACACCCGCATTGAGCTGCGGCAGATCGGCGTGCGGGACAAGGCGAAGATGGTCGGCGGCCTGGGTATCTGCGGACGGCCCTTCTGCTGCGCCAGCTTCCTGGATGATTTCCAGCCTGTCTCCATCAAAATGGCAAAAACCCAGAACCTTTCCCTGAATCCCACCAAAATTTCCGGCACCTGCGGAAGGCTGATGTGCTGCCTGAAATATGAGCAGGATGCCTATGAAGACCTGATCCGCAACGCCCCCAAGGCGGATTCCTTTGTGGATACCCCCGAAGGCCGGGGCACCGTTGTGGATGTGGATCTGCTTCGCAGCCGGGTAAAGGTCCGCATGGAGGAGAATCCCGAAACCGTTTCCACCTTTGCCAACGGGGATATTGCCATCCTCCGCTCCGGCAAGGCCAAGAAGAACGACCCGCCCATTCCCGCGGACCTGGCACCCATTTCCGGCAGCGGAAAACGGGTCCGGAAGGTGGAAGCAGAGGAGGAAAAGCCCTTCCTGGATCCCATCAAGTTCCGCTACAGCACCGAAACCGTGGTGGACGAGCCAGCGGAAAAGCCGGCACAGCCGGCAGCGGACAGCCAGGAGCAGTCCAGACCCAGCCGGAACCGCCGCCGCCGTAAACCCCAGAACGGCGATGCCGGAAGAGGAGAGACTCCCGTCAGGGAGGAGCGCCCCGCCCCCAAAAAGGCCCCCGAAAAGAAGGAAACGGAAAAGAAGGAGCCCGAAAAGCGGGAGGGTCAGGAGGGCGAGCCCCAGGCCCGCAAGCCCCGCCGCCGTCCCAATTACCGCCATCGCAAGCCCAATTCCCAGAGCGAAGGATAAAATGAAGTCCCTGTCCATCGGACAGGGACTTTGGCGTAACAAAGGGCTGTTTTTTCGCCGGGGTGGGAGCTGGCAAAAACAGACTGTAGGGCCACCCCGGGAGGGGTGGCCTTCTGCAACAGTCCTTCACAACGAAAGCGGACACTAGCCTCTCCCTTTGGGAGAGGTGGAGCGGCGAATGCCGTGACGGAGAGGGCTTTTTGCCCTTTTTAGACCAAAATCAAAGAGAATTATCGTAGGGACACCGCTCCTGCGGTGTCCGGGAGGTTGGTTTCGGGAAGGAAACGGACAAACCCGCATCTGCGGCAGACTGCTGCGGGACCGGTGGCATTTCCCCTGCTTTTTGGGAGAGGGCGTCAGCATTCCTCCGCAATGAGGGAACGGAAAACGGGAAGACTCCGGCAGATCATCTCATAGCTGACGCAGTAGCAGATCCGAAAGTACCCCGGACAGCCGAAGTCATCCCCGGGAACTACCAGAAGATCCCGCTTTTTTGCCCGCTCCGAGAAAGCCCGGGCATCACCGCCGGGGGCCTTGATGAACAGATAAAAAGCGCCGTCCGGCTGGGCCATTTCATAGCCCATGCCGGTAAGCCCCTCGTAGAGCGCCCGCCGGTTGCGGTCGTAGCGCTCCAGGTCCGGCTGAAGACCGGCGCACCGGGCAATGACCTTCTGCCACAGGGAGGGTGCGCAGACGTGACCGCTGATCCGGGCGGCACCGGCAATGGCGGCGTAGAGGCTGCTGCTGTCGGCGGCAGCCTTGGGAACGTAAATGTAGCCGATACGCTCTCCGGGCAGGGACAGGGACTTGGAATAGGAGTAGCAAACAATGGTGTCCGGGTAAATGGCGGGGACCCAGGGGGCGGTAATGCCGCCGTAGGTCAGCTCCCGGTAGGGCTCGTCGGAAATGATATAGATGGGATGACCATATTGGGCGGCCTTCCGGGTCAGCAGCGCCGCCAGACCCCGAAGGGTCTCCTCCGTATACACAACCCCCGAGGGATTGTTGGGAGAATTGACGATGACGGCCTGGGTATGCTCTGTCAGCATGGCCTCCACTGCCGGCAGCCGGATCTGAAAGTCCGGCACATCCGGGGGAACCTCCCGGAAAATCAGGCCGCTGCACTGGGCAAAGGGCTTGTATTCCGGGAAATAGGGCGCAATGGCAAGAACCTCACCCTTTTCCACCGCCAGAGCCCGGAGTACGGCGATAAGCTCCGGTGCGGCACCGCAGCCCAGGAAGAAATCCTCCGGCCCGGTATCCAGCCGATAGCACCGGTTCAGGTCCCGGGAAATGGCCTGCCGGGCCTCCGAATCTCCGATGGCGGAGGTGTAGCCGTGGACCGACAGGGGGTCCGTGTCCGTCAGGATGGCCCGGACGGCATCGTTGACCTGAGGCGGCGAGGGAATGGAGGGGTTGCCAAGGGAATAGTCGAAGACATTTTCCCGGCCCACCAGCCGGGCCCGCTGGCAGCCGTATTCAAACAGCTCCCGGATACAGCTTCGTCTGGTACCCAGAGAGAGGGCGGTTTCGTTGAGCATAGAGAATCCTCCTTGCCGGATGGGGCATCAGCCTTCGTACAGCGGGGCCGTGGGATGATAGGGCTGGGGCTTGTAGGTAACAGAGCCGATGGGCTTCCCGTCCACGCCGTATTTGGGATTGTAGCCGAATAGGTTTACATAACGTTCCAAATCGTCCCGCTCCGCTTCCATTTCCTCCATGACAGCCAGGGTTGCCAGGACATCATCCACCGCCCGGTGGGAATTGCGAACCTTTCCCGTCAGGCCATAGACATCGATGGCATTGCAGAGCTTGTGGGGATAGTCGTGCCGGTCCTTGTACACGGTGAGAAGGTCCAGCTTGTCCTTTCCCTTCAGGATGGCGCAGTCGCCGTCCCGGAGCAGAAAATAGAACAGGAAGCTCAGGTCAAAATGGGCGTTATAAGCCAGAAGAAGGGTGTTACCCCGGATCATTTCCGCAATGTCCCGGGCGACCCGGGTCTTGGGCAGGCCCCGCTCCCGGAGATCCTGGGTGGAAATGCCGGTAAGCTCCTGGATTTTCGGCGGGACAAAGCCCCCCGGCGAAAGGGAAATAAGCTCGTCGTACTCCGTGACCACCCGGTGGCCCTCCTCTGAGGGCTCCACCACAATGGCAGCGAACTCGATGATCTCGTCCCGGTTGAACTGGAGGCCGGTGGTTTCCGTGTCGAAGAGCACCAGCCGGTCGTACCGGGCAAACAGCTTTTCAAATTTGCGCATTTTCTTTTTCTCCTGAAGGGATATGTAGGGTCAGGGCGTCCGGGCCAGCTCCAGGGCCCGGCGGTATTTGCTTTTTTCCTCGGGAACCAGACCAAAGCGCCGGGCAAGGGACTGGGCAAAGGCCACGGCGGCCTGCTCACTGCCGGTCTTCAGCTCCACCTCGATTTCACACAGGGGAAGCTCCCGGCTGCCGCAGGTGAGAACACCGTGATCCAGAACGATTTCCAGCGTGCAGTCCTCCAGCGTAAGGGTTCCGGCGTGGCGGACGAACCGGGCCCCGCAGAGGGGCTCCAGAGACCGGGAGGCCAGGGGTGCCAATTCCCCGGGGGCACCAAGTTTACATAATTCGGGTATAGCCAGGTGGATATCGCTGCACTCCGTTTCCCATTCGCCCCGTCCGCCTCCGGGCGCCGGGGTCTTGACGGTGCAAACAGAGCGCTGATTTTCCATGCGGCGGCGCAGTGTCCAGCGGCGGGCGGCGACATCGCCCTCCGGCGTGTCGAAATATGTGGTTTCCATGTGGAAACACTGCCATTGCAGGGGGAAGAATGCCTCCACAGCGGCCTGCTGCTCCGATGTAGCCCGGTATTTCAGTTCAAATTCTCTGCCCATGACCATACCTCCGTCTGAAGGATGCCCGGCGGCGTATCCGCAGGGTCCTTTCTTTTTTTCGGAATCCGGTGTCCATTATACACCCTTTGTGGCCCGACTGCAAGAAACTTTCCCGTCATTGTGATTCCGACACATAATTTTTCCCCTTTGTGGTAGGCTTTGTCTATCTTCATGAAAGGCAGTGGTACATATGATGACCGAACTGGAAACCTATCTGCGCAGGGGTCAGGGTGCTTTGCGGCGGCTGGCGGCGGAGCCCATTGCCCGGAGGGGGGCCAAAGGGGCTCTCTATGCCGCCGCGGGCTTTGTGCTCAGCGGGGCCAGTCTGGCCCATCGGGCCCAGCCCCTGACTCTGGGACTGATTTGTGGCCTGACCGGGTGGCGGGCCGGGATGGTGTGCCTGGGGGCCATGGCGGGATATGGACTTTTCTGGGGCGGGGCCGGAACGCAGGGCATGGTCTGGGCCGCATTGGCCTTTTTGATGACCCTGCTTCCCTTCCGGCGGCGGATCCGGGAAGAAAATCCTGCCCTGGACGATGGAATCAGTGGGCTGCTGGTGGCGGTGACGGGACTGGTGTTCCAGCTGGTCTGGCAGGATGATACGCCTGTTTCCGTCTATCTGCTCCGGGTTGCTTTGGCAGCCGGGGCAACGGAGCTTTTTGCCTGGATTCTCCGGCGGGGTTCCCCTATGGCGGATTGGCTGGGCGGAGGAACTGCGGTGCTGGCGCTGGCCCAGCTCACGCCTCTGCCCGGACTGAATCTGGGCTTTCTGGCTGCCGGCGCCCTGGCGGGGACGGGGGCCTTTCCCGCGGCGGCAATCGGCGGGCTGGCGCTGGATCTGGCGGGGGTGACCCGGGTGCCCATGGCAGCGGTGATGACGGGGGCTTACCTGTTGCGGCTGCTGCCCTGGGGCGGAAAATGGCTGTCCCTGGGGGGACCGGCGCTGGTGTATCTGGGGGTCATGTGCCTGAGCGGCATTCCCGAGCCGGGGCCGCTGCCCGCCCTGCTGCTGGGCGGGGCGCTGTCTCTGGCGCTGCCCGGCCCTGTGCCCCTGAGCCATCGCCGGGGTGCCACCGGCATGGCTCAGGTACGCCTGGAGCTGATGGCAGGAGTCCTTTCCCAGACCCAGCAGCTGCTTCTTGAGGTGGACAGCCCGCCGGTGGATGAGGAGGCTCTGACCCTGCGTCTCAGGGAACGGGCCTGCGGCGGCTGCCCCAACCGAAAGCAGTGCCGGGAGGTGGAAATTCCGGCGGAGGTGCTCCACCGGC
Source organism: uncultured Oscillospiraceae bacterium (assembly GCA_964504605.1). Taxonomy (GTDB): domain Bacteria; phylum Bacillota; class Clostridia; order Oscillospirales; family Oscillospiraceae; genus Faecousia. Next base: position 13,522 of record CAZDFB010000028.1, read on the forward strand.
CCCTGACGGAGGGAAGTGCGCTGCCCTTCCTCTGCCGCAAGCCCGGCAGAATGCTGCTGGAGCTGCGCCGGAGTCAGGAGCAGCTTCGGGCTCTGCGGGCCGACCGGGACAGGCAGCGGGAATACCGGGAGGCGGTCATCCAGCAGTATCGTTTTCTGGGGGATTATCTGCGGCAGGCAGCGGATGGCCTGTCCCGCCGGGACAGGCTCCCTCAGGCCCGCTTTACACCGGAGGTGGCGGTGTGCTCCGCCGGAAGGGAGCGGGCCAACGGCGACCGCTGCGCCTGGTTTGCCGGAACGGAAAACCGGTACTATATTCTCCTGTGCGATGGTATGGGCACCGGGCCGGGGGCAGCGCAGGAGGGCCAGACCGGCGTTTCCCTCCTGCGGCGGATGTTGACGGCGGGGTTCCCGGCGGAACACGCACTGGGGAGCCTGAATGCCATTACCGCCCTGCGGGGCTGGGCCGGGGCGGTGAGCGTGGATCTGGCAGAGCTGGATCTGACCGCCGGAAGCGGGGCCGTATATAAGTGGGGTGCTGCCCCCAGCTGGCTCCTCCGGGGCGGCGGCGCAGAAAAAATCGGGACAGCCACGCCACCGCCGGGAATTTCGGTGACCGAAAGCCGGGAGACGGTGGACAGGCTGTCCCTTAGGAGAGGGGAGACGCTGATCCTGTGCAGCGACGGGGTGGAAGCGGAAAAAGCCCTTCGCCGGGGGGAGGTGGACCCAGAGCTGCCGCCGGGGGAGCTGGCGGCCTGGCTGCTGGAGCAATGCCCGGCGGACACGGAGGACGATGGAACCTGCGTCGTAATCCGGCTGCATTCCGCTTTGTCGAAATAATACCACAGCAAAGCCGCGAATGCTGTCGAAACACAAGATGTGGGAAGTAAAAAGGGAAAAGAAATACAAGATATGGGGCGAGCCGGGGGAATTTGCCTCAGCGGGGGGATTCTTGCCGGAATCCGTTGCGCAATGGAAAAAATTGTGGTAAACTGTAGGGGAGGTGGTCCCCTGTGTTCAAAATTCTGGTAGTGGAAGATGATAAAAATACCCGTATGCTGCTGAAGGCAGTGCTGGAGGCGGCAAATTATACCGTGGTCACGGCGGAAAACGGGGAGGAAGCCCTCAGAACCCTGGATGCCAACCATGTGGATCTGGTGGTTCTGGACGTGATGATGCCCAAAATGGACGGCTATGCCTTTACCGCCGCTCTGCGGGAGAGCAACAATTCCCTGCCGGTTTTGATGGTATCTGCCAGACAGCTGCCCGCGGATAAAAAGCGGGGCTTCCTGGTGGGGACGGATGACTATATGACCAAGCCCATCGACGAGGAGGAGATGCTTCTGCGGATCCGGGCCCTGCTGCGCCGGGCCAAGATCGTATCCGACCGGCGCATTGAAATCGGAACAGTGATTCTGGATTACGATGCCCTGACCGTCACGGGACACGGCAGAGTCCAGGAGCTTCCCCAGAAGGAATTTATGCTGCTGTATAAGCTGCTGAGCTATCCCGGTACCATTTTTACCCGGATTCAGCTTATGGACGAAATATGGGGCCGGGACAGTGAAACGGGCTGGGAAACGGTTACGGTCCACATTGGCCGGCTGCGCAAGCGCTTTGAGGGCTGGGAGGAATTTGAAATCGTATCCGTCCGGGGGTTGGGCTATAAGGCGGTGAAAAAGGTATGAGACAGCGAAAAAAGGGCCGGCACTTCGGCCTGATGGCTATGTTCGTTATGATCTTGTTTGTGGCCCTTTTGCTGGACACAGCCATTACCGCCCTGTCGGTGTATCTGGTGCTGCAGCAGGATGTTCAGACCGGGCACACCAATTATGTGCCGGAGCTGGGGCGGCTGGTGCTGCCTACGGTGCTGATTTGTGTGCCGGCGGGGATTCTGCTGGCGCTGCTGTTCAGCAAGGTGCCGCTGAAGCCCATCCGCACACTGATCGAAAGCATGGACCGGCTGGCTGCCGGTGATTTTGGCACCCGCTTCCGGGTCGGGCCTATCATGCGGCGCTATCCCAGCTTTGTGGCGGTGGCGGAGAGCTTCAACAAAATGGCGGAGCAGCTGGAAAGCACGGAAATGCTCCGCAGTGACTTTATCAACAATTTTTCCCACGAGTTCAAGACACCCATTGTCTCCATTGCGGGCTTTGCCAGGCTGCTGAACCGGGGCGGGCTTTCTCCGCGGCAGCAGAAGGAATATCTGCAGATCATTGAGGATGAGGCCCTGCGGCTGAGCGAAATGGCCACCAATGTGCTGAACATGACCAAGGTGGAAAATCAGACGATTCTGACGGACGTGACCGACTATAATCTTTCCGAGCAGCTGCGCAGCTGCATTCTGCTGCTGGAAAACAAATGGAGCAAAAAGAGCCTGGCGTTGGCCCTGGATCTGGAGGAGGATTATCCCATCCGGGCCAGTGAGGAGCTGCTGAAGCAGGTCTGGATCAATCTGCTGGACAATGCCGTCAAGTTCTCGCCCCCGGAGGGGGAGGTGGGTGTTGCCATCCGGGAGAGGGATGGGAATGTGGAGGTCAGCTTCCGCAATCACGGAAATCCCATAGCGCCGGAGCAGCAGGAGAAGATTTTCCGGAAATTTTATCAGGCGGATGAATCCCATGCCGGGGAAGGAAACGGCGTGGGTCTGGCGGTTGTCAAGCGGATTGTAGCGCTCCATGGCGGAAGCGTTGCGGTGGACAGTGACAGCAGCCGGACGGTATTTACGGTTTCGCTTCCCCAAAGGGGACAGCGGTGAGTAAGTAGGAAAACGCACAGAAACGAATGCTTCTGCTGCGGTTACCGGATATAGAAAATCATACGGAAGAGAGGAAGGAACATTATGCCATTTTGTGTAAACTGCGGCAGTAAGGTTCAGGAAACGGACAATTTCTGCCTTCGGTGCGGGGCAAAGGTCCTGCTCCCTGAAAAAGAGGACCGGGGTACGCCGCCCCGGCAGGAGGTCTGGGCGGCACCGGAAACGCCGGTGACCGTGCCCGGTGAGAATGCCGAAAATCAGCTGCTTCAAGAATCGGACATTCCCGGCTTTGGTACCCCGGCGGGCGATCCGGTGCCGGAGGAAGGGCCGGTTCAGCAGGAGCAGGAGGCTCCTGGGCAGCCCCGGGAGGACTTTTGGACCGACAGCCCCTACGCCAGACCCCAGGCCGGACAGGAGACTCCCCTCCGGGAGCCCCGGTATGTGCCTCCGGTATCCCCGGTGCCGGTGTATGACCCCGCTGACGAGGAGGCAGTTCCCCACCCGCCTGCCGGCAGGGTGGCCCTGTTCCCACGAAAGCCCTTACCCCTGGGCCGCCGGCTGCTGGCAGCGGTGCTTTGCCTGCTCCTGATTCTGTTCAGCTTCAGCGGGCTGGTGCTGGGCATTGCCCGCAACGGGACCTCACCGGAGGGACTGGAGGCGCTGGTGGAGGAACTGGATCTGTCGGACATTGAGGCCTATCCTGTCATCCTGGACGCAAACCGGGGAGAAAGCGTGACCAAGTGGCTCAAGAGAACCATGGAGGACCAGAACATCGCCCTGGGGGCACTGACATCCCGGGAGCTTGAAAAATATCTGGATCAGGAAATCAAGCCCTTCATTGCAGAAAAACTGGGCGAATTTGCCCGGGACTTCCACAGCGGCAATATGTCTGCCTCTGTCACGGAGAAGGAAGTAACCCGGATGCTGGAAAAATCCGCCGATTATCTGAGAGAAAAGCACGGTCTGGTGCTCTCCCAGGAGCAGTGGAGACAGATTGCCCAGTGGGTGGGCACCTTCGGGCTGTATGAGCTGGCGGATATGGAGACGCTGGCCTGGAGCCTGCGGGACGAGGGGCTGACGCTGGCCCGGCTGGTAAATTCCTGGGTCGCCGTGGGACTTATGGGAATTCTGGCGCTGCTGTGCGTTTTCCTGCTGGCCCGGATCACAGGGAGTACCCTCAGAACGCTGGGGAATACCGGCGTGGCACTGCTGCTGGCGGGGCTTCTCCCAACGGCGGCGCTGGCGCTGGTGAACCTGTTTCCCCAGATCTGGAACGAGCTGATGGGAGGCATCGAGCTGCTGAGCGCGGTTACCGGGACTGTCCTGAATCAGGGCGGTATGGGAATCCTGGCTGTTTTTGGCGGCGGTGTACTGCTGCTTTTGATCCGCTGGGGTCTGGGAACTATCCGGGTGAGCAAAAAGCAGAAATAAAAGCCCGAAAAAAATGGATAACAGTAAAAATAATGGCAGGCATGAATGTGCCTGCCATTATTGCAGCTTGTCAAAGAACACGATTTTGCAGCTGCGTCGCTTTCACAAAAGGATATTGTAGGGACACCGCTCCTGCGGTGTCCGGGAGGTTCGTTTCTGGGAGAGAAAACGGGCAAAAAATGCCGGAAGCTGGGAAAGCCCGGCTTCCGGCGAAAAAATCAGCAGTAGAAATCCCGGATCTTCTTGGCCCGGCTGGGGTGGCGGAGCTTCCGGATGGCCTTGTTCTCAATCTGGCGAATACGCTCACGGGTAACGCCGAAGATCTGGCCCACTTCTTCCAAAGTGTGGGTGCGTCCGTCGTACATACCGAAGCGCATCCGCAGAACGTCGGCTTCCCGCTCGGTCAGGGTGTCCAGAATCTCCTTCAGAGCCTCGGCAAGGAGGGCATTGGAGGTGGCATCGGCGGGGCCGGGGGTGTGGTCATCCTCCACAAAGGAGCCGATGGAGGTATCCTCTTCGTCACCCACGGGGGTGTCCAGGGACAGGGTATCGGCGGCGGTGCGGTTGGCCTCAATGATCTTCTCCACCGGCAGATTCAGCTCGGCGGCGATTTCCTCCACGGTGGGCTCACGGCCCAGCTCCTGAACCAGCTTCCGGTTGCAGCGGGTGGCCTTG
>CAZDFB010000029.1:0-15375 GCA_964504605.1 uncultured Oscillospiraceae bacterium
AGGAATCCTCGGTGACACCGATCTTGGTCTGGAACATCAGGTTGAAGTTGCGGATAGCGGTGAAATGGTGCTTGCCGCAGTTGGGGCAGACCACATCCTCGTGCTCAGCGATGAAATCGTTCATATCATCGGTATTCATTGCCTCCACGTTGACAGTCTTGCCGCTTTCGGAGGCCTCGATGAGCTGGTCGGCACGCTGGCGGGAGCCGCAACCCTTGCAGTCAACCAGAGGATCAGAGAAGGAGCCTACATGACCGGTGGTGACCCAGGTCTGGGGGTTCATAATGATGGCGGCATCCAGGCCCACGTTGTAGTCGGATTCCTGGACGAACTTCTTCAGCCAGGCCTTCTTCACGTTGTTCTTGAACTCCACACCCAGAGGGCCGTAGTCCCAGGAGTTGGCCAGACCACCGTAGATTTCAGAGCCGGCGTAGACATAGCCCCGGTTCTTGCAGAGGTTCACGATCATATCCAGTGTTTTTTCGCTGTTTTTCATGTGTATATCCCCCAAAAATGGTTATTTATTTTTGTGATAATTCATTATAACGAAGTTCTTGCGACAAATCAAGTGTTTTGTAAAAAACTGCGCTGTCCCCAGGCAAAAACCTATGCCTCCACCCGGAATTCCTCACCCAGGCCGGAAATCATCATTTCATAAACCTGGTTTCCGATATCCACCGTTGTCCGTCCCGCCAGCGCCTCCGGCGGAATTACGCCCACCAGCGTCAGCTCCACATCCGTGGGCTTCAGGAAGCGGTACCGGTGAAAAAACCGGTGGGTACCGTTGATGGTGCACACGACAATGGGCACATTGGTCTTCTGGGCGATTTTAAAAACGCCGTTGCGCATAGGATGGAGCTTTCCGTCCACACTGCACCAGCCCTCCGGGAAGACACCGATGCTGACCTGATCCTCCCGGATCAGCTGAATGCACTTTAAAATGGTCCTCAGTGCCTCCCGGTCGTTCTCCCGGTTAATCATCTGGCACATCAGCTTGTGCATGAATTTATTGATAATGGGCAGCTTGTTATTTTCCCGCTTGGAGATGAAGGCCAGCTGGCTTTGGGGGAAGCTGTCCAGCAGGATGCCCGGGTCGATCACATCCTGATGGTTGCACACCAGCAGGAACCGGCCCTGGGTGGGAAGCTGCTCCAGGCCCCGGGTGTGGACCCGGACACCGCCCAGTGTAATTGCCATACGGATGTACAGCCGGGCCGCCGCCCGGTAAAAGGGGCTGTCCTTGGTCTGCTCCTTCTCCGTATCCACCGGGGCACAGATCAGAAACACGAAGCCCACCGCCAGGGCAAGCAGTACCACAAAGAACAGTACAAAAAATACCGGCAGCAGCCAGATTGTCTTTCCAATACAGGCCAGCACCGCAAAAAGCACCGACAGCGCACAAATTCCGCCAAGAAGCATATCTTTATTCCTCCAAAATTCGCGTGTAATCTTTAACCAGTATACTCCGTTTCTTAAGATGATACAAGAAATAATTTGAAAAAAGAGAGAATTTTTCCGAAGGACTGGAAATTATCCCGCCATGCTGGTATAATAACAAATTATTGGGAAGCTACATCCACCCATTCTGCCACGCAGAGGACTTAGCTTACTCCACACGGAAAGGAAAGAAATAAAATGGGCATCTCCGCTTCTGCTCCCTGGACCAAATACTACGGGACCACACCGAAGTCACTGAACTATCCCCACAAAACCATGTATCAGCTGCTGGCTGCCACCGCAGCCCAGTATCCCGACAATGACGCCTATACCTTCATGGGCAAAAAGACCACCTACGCCCAGTTTATGAAGCGCATTGACGCTGCCGCCAAGGGCCTGACCGCCATGGGCATCGGCAAGGGCGACAAGGTGACCATCTGCATGGCCAACACTCCCCAGGCTCTGGACTGCTTCTATGCCCTGAACCGGATCGGTGCCATTCCCAACATGATTCACCCCCTGTCCGCCGCCAAGGAAATCGCCTTCTATCTGAATTTCTCCAAATCCAAGGCCATTCTGACCCTGGCCCAGTTCCACGACAAGGTTGCCAGCATCATACCCGAGCTGGATAATCCCGGCACCACCATTCTGGTGGCCCGGATTGCCGACGAGCTGCCCGTTCCCCTGAACCTGCTCTACCCCCTGACCAAGGGCGGCAAATCCGACAAGGTGCCCGCAAGCAAGGATTTCACCCTCTGGTACGATATGGTCCGGGCCGGCAGGGATACCAAGCTGCCCCCGGATGACGGCAAGTTCGATGAGTGCGGCGCGATTCTCTATTCCGGCGGCACCACCGGCACCACCAAGGGCATTATGCTCTCCAACCTGAACTTTAACGCCCTGGGTCTGCAGACCATTGCCGCCTCGGGCTTTGACAAAATCGCCGGCATGAAGATGCTCTCCGTTATGCCCGTGTTCCACGGCTTCGGTCTGGGCATCGGCATCCACACCGCCCTGATCGGCGGCGCGACCTGCATCCTGATTCCTCAGTTTAATGTCAAGACCTATGCGGAAACTCTGGTCAAGCAGAAGCCTAACATCATCCCCGGCGTTCCCACCCTGTTTGAGGCCCTTCTCCGGGCCGAGAATCTGGAGGGCCAGGACCTCAGCTTCCTGAAGGGCATCTTCTCCGGCGGCGACTCTCTGTCTCCGGAGCTGAAGAAGAAGGTGGACACATTCCTGAAGGAGCACAACTGCTCCGAGCAGATCCGGGAGGGCTACGGCACCACCGAATGCGTTACCGCTTCCTGCCTGACCCCCAAGGATTACGCCCGGCCCGGCTCCATCGGTGTGCCCTTCCCGGATGTCTACTATAAAATTGTTACTCCCGGCACCACCGAGGAGGTGGAGCCCAATACCGAGGGCGAAATCTGCGTCTCCGGTCCCACCGTCATGCTGGGCTACATGGACAATCCCGAGGAAACCGCTTCCACCCTGCGCCGCCATTACGACGGACGGTTCTGGCTCCACACCGGTGACCTGGGTCACATGGATCAGGACGGCTTCGTGTATTTCCGCCAGCGGATGAAGCGCATGATTATCACCTCCGGCTACAATGTCTACCCCTCTCAGCTGGAAAATGTCATCGACGGTCACGAAAAGGTTCTGCTTTCCTGCGTCATCGGCGTGAAGGATCCCTACCGGGTCCAGAAGGTCAAGGCCTATGTGGTTCCCATGCCCGGCGTTGAGCCCTCCGAGGAACTGAAGGCTGAGCTGCTGGAATACTGCTCCAGCCGGATTGCCAAGTACGCCATACCCCGGGAAATCGAATTCCGCAAGGAGCTTCCCAAAACGCTGGTGGGCAAGGTTGCCTACCGGGTGCTGGAAGAAGAAGCCAACGCCGCCCTGGGAGAATGACCATGAAAAAGCGCATCTGGGAGCTGGATGCCTTCCGGGGCATCTGCATCCTCGCCATGGTGCTGGTCCACCTGGTTTACGACCTGGTTGAGCTCTACAGCCTGATTCCCTGGGAATATCCCCGGTGGTTCCGGTTCGTGAAGGACTGGGGTGGGGTGCTGTTCATCCTGGTCTCCGGCATCAGCGCCACTCTGGGCAGCCGGAGCGTCCGCCGGGGCCTGGTCGTCCTGCTGTGCGGCATGGTGTGCACCGGGGTGACCTGCGGAATGTACCGGCTGGACATGGCAGGAAAGGGCATCCTGATTTACTTCGGTGTGCTCCACTGCCTCGGCTGCTGTATGCTTCTCTGGGCCCTGCTGCGAAGACTGCCAACCGCCGCTCTGGCGGGAATCGGCGCACTGCTGATTGCTCTGGGCTTTTACCTCCGGGGGCAGCTTTTCTCCTTCTCCTGGCTGATGCCCCTGGGCTTCCTGTATCCGGGATTTCAGTCCTCGGATTATTTCCCCCTGATCCTGAACCTCGGCTTTTTCCTGGCAGGCGCGGCGCTGGGCCGTTTGATCTACCCGGAAAAGAAGACCCTGCTGCCTCAGGTCAATGCCCAGAATCCCATTGTCCGGTTTCTGACGCTGTGCGGGCGGCATTCTTTGTGGATCTACCTGCTGCATCAGCCGATTTTGTCCGGAATTACCATGCTCATCGTCGGATTGGTCCGGTGACCCCGGGCTGCATCTTCGCATATTCACCCATTTCAGGAGGGACACTATGAAAAACAAATGGAATATTCCCGCCTTTCCCTGCCTGATTCTGGGCTTTGGCGGGCTTGGTGCCGCCCTGCGGCGGCTGATGCTTTCCCTCTGCACAGACGAAAAGGGTCTGCTGCGAACCTGGAATCTGCCCCAGGTTCTGGTGGCGGTCCTGACCGAGCTGACCGTCGCCGCCGTTTTTTCCGCGGTGCGCGGACGGGCAGGCTCCAACCGCTATGCCGATAATTTCGGCCCCTCCATCCCCGGGGGCATCAGCGCCATTTTCACCGCCGTTGGCATCGGCTGCTCGCTGGCAGCCGGGCAAAGCATCGCCGCGGATCCCCTGGCAAAGGCCTGGGTCATTCTGGGGCTGGCAAGCATCCCCTGTATGCTCTTCACCGGCATCTGCCAGATCCGGGGCCTTCGGCCCTCCTTCCTGTTCCACGCCGTTGTGAGCCTGTATTTAGCCATTCATCTGGCCCACCACTACCGGGTCTGGAGCGGCAACCCGGAGCTGGAGAGCTACCTGTGGCAGCTTCTGGCCTCGGTGGGCCTGTCTCTGACGGCCTACTGCCGCACCGCCTTTGATGTGGGCATGGGCAGCCGCCGCAGTCAGCTGGGCATCAGTCTGATCACCGCCTACCTGTGCTTCCTTGCCATGGCCGATGGCAGCGGCGGAATCTTCTATTTTGCCTTCGGCCTTTGGGCACTGCTGAATCTCTGCGCCTGGGAGCCGGTGCCCCGCCGCCCCCGGCCCGGCGACATTCAGCCGCCTCAGGAGGTGCCTGAAGAGCCATGAATCTGCCCCAATATGTCCAAGACTGCATTGACGCGCTGGAGAGCCGGGGCTTTTCCGCCTACGCCGTTGGGGGCTGTGTCCGGGATTCCCTCCTTGGGCTGACACCCCACGACTATGACCTGTGCACCAATGCTCTGCCAGACCAGATTCAGCAGGCCTTCCCGGATCACAGTCTGGTTCTGGCAGGAAAAAAACACGGCACCATCGGCGTGGTGACACCGGAGGGTGTCGTGGAGATCACCACCTTCCGGGAGGAGGGCGGCTACCGGGACAGCCGGCACCCGGATTGGGTCAAATTCGTCTCCGGCGTGGAATCAGACCTGGCCCGGCGGGATTTTACCGTCAACGCCATGGCCTATTCCCCAACCCGGGGCTTTGTGGATTCCTTCGGAGGCTGCCGGGATCTGGAGAACCGGATTCTGCGCTGTGTCGGGGAGCCCCGGAAGCGCTTTACCGAGGATGCTCTCCGCATTCTCCGGGGCGTTCGGTTTTCCGTCCGTTTCCGGCTGACACCGGATGCCGAAACCGAAAAAGCCATGACAGGCATGGCACCCAATATGGACACTCTGGCCCGGGAGCGGGTGCTCGATGAGTTATGTAAACTTCTTCCTCTGGTCACCGCCGGGGACCTGCTCCATTATGCCCCCATTCTGGCGGCAGCCATCCCGGAGCTGGCCCCCATGATTGGCTTTGACCAGCATTCCCCCCATCACGCCTACGATTTATTTACCCACACAGCCTATGTAACGGCGGCGCTGCCGCCGGATCTCACCCTTCGCTGGGCAGGTCTGCTTCACGATATCGGCAAAATCCCCACCTTTACCCGGGACGAAACCGGTCGGGGCCATTTCTACGGTCACGCTCAGGTAGGGGCGGACATGGCCCGGGAGGTTCTGGGCCGGCTGAAAGCCCCCAATGCTCTGCGGGACCAGGCGGTACTGCTGATCCGAAGCCATATGACCCGGTTGGAGCCCGACAAGCGGCTCCTGCGCCGCAGAGTCGGTGCGTTGGGCTGGGATACCCTTGCAAAATTGCTCTGCCTGCAGGAGGCGGACATGGGCAGCAAGGGAACCGGAAAACCGGAAAATGCGGACCAGTTTTCCCGCCTGCGGCAGCTTCTTGCGGAGATCCGGGCCGAAGAGGCTTGCCTGACCGTCAAAGATCTGGCTGTGGACGGCTATGATCTCATGGCCCTGGGCCTGAAGGGGCCCGCACTGGGCCGCTGCCTGAGCCGGCTTTTGGAGCAGGTTCAGGATGAGACGCTTCCCAACACACGGGAGGCCCTGCTTGCCGCCCTGGGGCAAACCCAATTATATTAGGAGGTACATTTATGAATATCGCAATTGTTACCGGTGCCAGCTCCGGCATGGGCCGGGAGTTTGTTTTGCAGCTTTCCGGCTATGTCCAAGTGGACGAAATCTGGGTCATTGCCCGGCGGCTGAACGCGCTGGAGGCCCTGAAGGAGCAGGTTTCCGTGCCTGTCCGGCCCATCGCCCTGGACCTGAGCGAAAGCGCCAGCTTTACCGCTATTGAAAAGCTTCTGGAAGCGGAAAAGCCCAATGTCCGGCTTCTGGTCAACGCCGCGGGCTTTGGCAAATTCGGTGCCTTCCATAAGGTCAGCGCGGAGGACGACTGCAAGATGATCGACCTGAACTGCAAGGCCGTGCTGATGATGACCCGGATCTGCGTTCCCTACATGGCCCCCGGCTCTCACATTCTGGAGCTGGACAGCCTCTCCGCCTTCCAGCCCGTTCCCTATATCACCACCTACGCCGCAACCAAGGCCTTTGTGCTGAGCTACAGCCGCTCCATGAATCAGGAGCTGAAGTCCCGGGGCATCCGGGTCATGGCTATGAACCCCGGCTGGGTGAAGACGGAATTCTTTAACCACGCCTTCCAGACCAACGAAAATAACGAGGTTCAGTATTTTGACCGGCTCTACGAGGCGAAGGACTGCGTTGCCACCGGCCTGAAGGATCTGTACGGCAGCAAAAAGGATTACTCCGTCCACGGTCTTCCCGTGCGGATGCAGGTCCGGCTGGTGAAGCTGCTGCCCCACAGCCTGGTCATGCGCATCTGGCTGAACCAGCAGAAAAAGGCCAAGAATAACACGGGCCTGACCACGAAATAACCATGAAAACAAGAATTTTCGCGTTTTTTCTCTGCCTTTCCCTGCTGCTGTCCGGATGCGTCCGGCAGGAGCTGCCCCAGCCGGAATCCGCTCCGGAAGCCGGCGGCAGCGACTCCCTCAGCGTCCATTTCATCAACGTGGGGCAGGCGGACTGCGCCCTGGTGGAGTGCGGCGGCGCATATATGCTCATCGACGGCGGAAACAAGGCCGACGGTTCTCTGGTGATCTCCTATCTGGAGCAGCAGGGTGTGGAGGAGCTGGATTATGTGATCTGCACCCACGCCCACGAGGACCACGCGGGGGGGCTGCCCAGTGTACTGGCGGTGTATCCCACCCGGGCTGTGTACGCCCCCACCAAAACCTACAGCTCCAAAATCTACGACGATTTCCTGTATTATGTAGACCAGCAGGAACTGGAGGTCACAATCCCCGCCGTTCCGGAATGTTTTAATCTGGGGGACGCGGAGATCACGATTTTCGGCCCCACCAAGTCCTACGCCGACACCAACAACACCTCCATCGTGCTGGAAATCCGCTACGGTGATACCAGTTTCCTGTTTACAGGCGACATGGAAATCGAGGCTGAAAATGATATGCTGGACTACTGGGGTCTTCGGGTAGACTGGACCGCAGACGTGCTGAAGGTAGGGCACCACGGCTCCAACACCTCCACCGGCTACCGGTTCCTGAACGCGGTAATGCCCACCTATGGTGTCATTTCCGTGGGTGCGGACAATTCCTACGGTCATCCCCACGAGGAGCCCCTGTCCCGGCTGAAGCAGGCAGGCGTTATTCTCCTGCGCACGGACCAGCTGGGAACCATTCTGGCGGTTTCCGATGGGACTCAGGTGACCTTCACCTGGGGAAATCAGGCGGCAGCGCCTGATGATGTGGAAAGCGGCGATGCCGCTGTCCAGACCTATATTGGGAATAAGAATTCCAAAAAATTCCACGCTCCCGACTGTGCCAGCCTGCCAAAGGAAGAAAACAGAGTAACCTTCAGTTCCTACGACGATGCGGTAAACGCGGGCTACACGCCCTGCGGAAGCTGCCTAGGATAAACGAACAGCCCTCTCCGGGCTTCACGCCGGAGAGGGCTGCTTTTTGCTTTTATTACCGGGAAACGGTGGCAACCGTAAAGGAGCAGGCGGCTGCATCCGCACCGTCGGTCAGGGTCAGCACCCCGCCGGAAAGGGTCAGGTACATTCCCGGACAGCTCACGGATTCAAAGGAAACGCCGCTTCCGGACAGGCCCGATACCGTCCGGAAGGTCTGGGCCTGATCCATATCGCCGGTGTAATCCTGGTTCAGCACGGCGGTACCCGCTCCCGCTGTCACATACAGGCCCGCCTTATTGTAGGATTCAATGGAAACCAGGTAGGGATCTGCCGGATCCGCTTTTCCCGGTACGATCTCCCACCAGCTGTCCGCCTCCTTTGCCTTGTTCAGGCCGCTGCCCAGCAGAACATCCACATACGGATACAGGTCATCGGTGGGACCGTTATTGAACCAGGCGTGGGCCAGGCTTGCGCCGTTTTGGGCGGTAATGGTGCTGATAATACCGCTGATGCCGGTAGCCGTCTCTTCCATAAAGGCGATGGCACCATCGGGATAGAAGGTGACCTCCTCCACGCAGGCGACCCGGCGGAAGCCGCTGCCCTTGGGCAGGGAGCCATTGTGATAGATAAAATAGGTTTTTCCCTGGAAATCGATCACCGCCGGGTGATTGGTATTGGAGGTTGCGGAGGGCTTCATGATTACGTCCTCATACATCCATTTTCCGTCCATCAGGTTGCTGGTGGTGGCGTAGGCCATCTGCTCCCGCCAGCCGTAGGCGTAGAAAATGTAGTATTTTCCGTAATACTGACCGTTTTCATCCTGCCGCCGGTAAATCCAGGCTGCCTCCGTAAAGGAGGTGGGCACCATTTTGGTCTTCACATCGTTGCGGAAGGTGATCTGTCCGTCACCATCGTAGTCCTTGATGGTGACCATATCCGCGTTGAGCTCGCAGATATAGACCTTGGAATTGCCCCAGCAAAGATACCGGTGCTCCTCACCGGTTTCGTCGGTTTCAATCCATACCGTGGGGTCAATGTCGTTCCAGGCGGAGGTTTCGTCAGAGGTAAAGGAGCCCTTCACCACCGGCTCCCCGATATCCACAAATGGGCCCGTGGGGCTCTCGGAAATCGCCACGCCGATGGACTGCTTGCCGCTGTCGGTGGAGGCCCAGGAGCAGAAATAGAAATAATACAGCTCCTTGCCGGCAGTCTCGTCATAGTGCTTGACCACCTGACCGGCCCAGGCGGAATTATTGTCTGCCCAGGACACATCCTTCATGGAAAGAACGACACCCTCATACTTCCAGTTCACCATATCCTGGGTGGAATAACACAGGTATTCGGGAATCACATAGGATTCATTGGGTGCTGTATCGTGGCCTACATACAGGTAGACCGTATCCCCGTCCACCAGTGCGGAGGGATCGCCGCCATAGGTCAACAAACCCTGTTCGTCAAAGCCGCCGATGGGATTTCCGCAGAGGCTTTTTTCAATCTCGATGGGAACGGCACCGGCGGTGCCTTCCGTGGTGCTGTCGGTGGGCGCATCGGTCCCGGTACCGCAGCCGGCAAGGGACAGCGCCGCCACCAGCGCCAGCAGCACAGCGAGGAGTCTTCTTTTCATGGAATGCCTTCTCCTTTGGGTTTGTTTAGATTTAGATAAACTATTTTATAAATAGCTATATTTTGATTATAGCATATCCGCCGCCCAATATATATGGGGAATTTTGCCTAAATTTTCCCCCGTGGATTTGTATAATCCCCCGCAAAAATATTCCTCCGGGAATCTGGAATTGCTGAATAATTCTGCCGCCACTGGCAAACAATACCTTCGCAGCCCAATAAGTTTGGAGGTATTCAAATGTTTAAAATACGAATCGCGGCCCTGCTGCTTCCGCTGCTGTGCCTGCTCGGGGCAGCAACCGGTGTCCGGGCCGCCCAGGTGGATTCCGGCAGCATCTATTGCTTCACCCAGGAGGACTTTTCCCCAGAGGAGGGACCCCTTTCCGGAATCTGCATTACCCAGCTCCCGGAGGGGCGGCTGGGCACCGTCATGCTGGGCACCCGGATCCTCCGGCCCGGCGACATTCTCACCGCCGGTCAAGCGGAACAGATGACCTTCTGCCCCCTGAGCACCCAGGAGGATGCGCTGGCGACCATCTCCTATCTGCCCATTTATTCGGATCACGTAGCCCCAGCCGCCACCACGACCATCGCCATCCGGGGCAAGCAGGACAAGGCACCCGTTGCGGAGGATTCCGCCCTGGAAACCTATAAAAATCTGGAAAACACCGGCGTACTGAAGGTCCGGGACCCGGAGGGCCAGCCACTGACCTACTCGGTCATCCGTCAGCCCAAGCGGGGCAGCGTGACCGTCGGTGCCGACGGCAGCTTCACCTACACCCCGAAAAAGAACAAGGTGGGGATTGACTCCTTCACCTACAGCGCTGCGGACCCGGCGGGAAATGTATCCCGGGAGGCCACCGTGACCATTACCATTCTCAAGCCCAGCGACGCCACCCAGTACACGGACACCGCCGGTCAGGCCTGCCGCTTTCCGGCGGAATGGATGAAAAACACCGGAATTTTCATTGGTGAGCAGATTGGCGGCACTGTCTGCTTCCAGCCGGAAAAGCAGGTGACCCGGGGCGAATTTTTCACCATGCTGGTGAAGACCCTGGCTCTTCCCGTAGACGATGGGCTGACCCAGACCGGCTACAGCGACAGCATTCCCCAGTGGCTTCAGCCCTATGTTGCCGCCGCGGTGCGGGCCGGACTGACCGCTGGCTTGCCGGAGCGGGAGTGCTTCGATGCCTGGCAGGCCATTACCGGCGGGGAGGCCGCTGTAATGCTGCAAAACGCGCTGGACCTTTCCGGTGAAGTCTCCCGGGAGACGACAGATGCCGAAATTCCCGTCTGGGCCGCGGACGCTCTGGAAATCATGAACAGCAACGGCGTTGACCTGCCCGTTGAAGGGGCCCTGACCCGGGCCCAGGCCGCCCACGCCCTGTACCGGATTTCCGGTATGCTGGCGGATGCTCCGGGAATGCAGGTCATCCGCAGCCAGCAGGCCCGCTCCTAGCCCACAACGGTTCCCGGTGCCCCGGTAAGGGACGACAGGACCTCCACCCGGATTCCCCGGTCCCGGGCCAGCTCCACACTGGGCCTGTGGAGCACCTGCGCGCCCCGGTCCACCAGCGTCAGCATATCCGCATAGGATATGCCGGAAAACCGCCGGGCACCGGGGTCCTTCCGGGGATCCCGGTCATAGATTCCGTCCACATCGGTGTAAATCTGGCACAGGTCCGCATTAAGCCAGGCAGCCAGAGCCACCGCTGTGGTATCGGAGCCGCCCCGGCCCAGGGTTGTGATATTCCCCCGGGAGTCCATGCCCTGGAAGCCCGCCACTACCACGACCCGCCCCCGGTCCAGCTCCTCCCGGAGGCGGCGGCAGTCGATATCCAGGATCCGGGCACTACCGTAGCTTCCGTCCGTATGGATTCCGGCCTGCGGGCCGGTAAGGCTCACCGCCGGGCAATCCAGAGCCTCCAGTGCCATTGCCATCAGCCCGGCAGACATCTGCTCCCCCGCAGCCAGATAGGCATCGAGCTCCCTGGCAGAGGGCCTCCGGCTGATCCGGCGGGCCTTCTCAATCATTACATCGGTGGTGTCCCCCTGGGCCGAAACCACCGCCACCACCCGGGCTCCCTGACTGCGCAGCCCCGCCATCCGCCGGGCTGCCCGGCCTATTTTTTCACTGTCGGCCAGGGAGGTCCCTCCGTATTTCTGCACGATCGTCATAACCATCCCTCCTGGCACCAGCTTATGTCACACCGGCGGGAATTGTGCCGAAGCCGGTCTCCGGGCAAAAAAATGCCACCCCTATGGGGTGGCATTGGCAGCCGGTCAGCCGGCCAGAACTTCTGCTTTGATAACGCCCGGGCACTCCCGCAGCTCCCGGAGGAGATCCTCCAGCTGGACGTTCAGATCCATGGTTTCCGCAGAAATCGTGACCACCGCAGTGCCGTTGGTGGGAACGATGGAGTTGATGGTGATGATATTCGCCTTCTTATCCGCGAAGATGCCCAGAATATTGGACAGCTGGCCCGCCTCATCGTGAAGCAGAAGCTGGAAGGTTATAATTCTTCCCGTCATCATATTCTGGAACGGAAGGACTGAATCCCGGTACTTGTAAAACGCGCTGCGGCTGATATCCGTCATGCGGGTGGCTTCATTTACGGTTGTAGCCTCACCGGTGGACAGCAAACGCTTGGCCTCTGCAACCTTCAGGAAAATCTCCGGCAGTGCCGATGCTTCCACGATATAGTATTCAGGCTTGGTGGACATAGCGACCTCCTCAATCTGTATAAATCAAAACAATTCTGGAAATACCTTATTTCCAGAAGTATTGTAGCATATTTTTTAGAAAAAGCAAGCCCCATACCGAAAATGAATCCATCAGGAAAGGCGGAATATCCATGAGAAACGGACACCGAAGCTATCTGACTGCCGGGGCAGTGATCCTCGGCGGCTTTCTGGCGGCACGCTTCCTGCTGCCGATCCTGATGCCCTTTCTGTTTGGGACGGCCCTGGCCCTCCTTGCGGAGCCCATGACCGCTTTTTTCTGCCGGAAACTCCGGCTGCCCCGGGGCGCCGGGGCGGGAATCAGCGTCAGCATGGCCTTCTGCTTTCTGGTCCTGCTGCTGTTCCTGCTGGGGGCGCTGCTGGTGCGGGAGGTGGGGGTCCTTACCCGGATTTTGCCGGATCTGGAGCAGACCGCCAAATCCGGCATGGCGCTTTTGTCCCAGTGGCTTCAGGAGCTGACCCGGTTCGCCCCGGCGGGTCTGGGCCGCTATCTCAGCGGCAGTATTTCAGATTTTTTCTCCAGCGGGACGGCTCTGCTGGACAAGGCCGCCGGCTGGCTGCTGAATTTTGCCAGCGGTCTTCTAAGCCATGTGCCCGACAGCGCTCTGGGGCTGGGCACGGCCCTGATTTCCAGCTACATGATTTCCGCCAAGCTCCCCCTGATCCGCCGGAATCTCCGGGCCTGGGCCGCCCGGAAGGGTATCTGCGATGTTTTCGCCACGCTAGGGCAGCTGCGTCAGGTGCTGGGAGGCTGGCTCCGGGCTCAAGCCAAGCTCTGCGGCATCACCTGGATCATCGTCACCCTGGGCTTTGTGCTTCTGCGGATTCCCTACGCCCCTCTCTGGGCCATTCTGGTGGCGCTGGTCGATGCCTTCCCCATTCTGGGAACCGGCACCGTCCTTCTGCCCTGGGCTCTGGTTCGCCTGCTCCGGGGTGATTTCCCCCAGGCCCTGGGGCTGGTGGGGACCTACGCCGCAGCCATGCTCAGCCGCTCCATTCTGGAGCCCCGGCTGGTGGGGCGGCAGCTGGGGCTGGACCCTCTGGTGACGTTGTTTGCCCTCTATGCCGGCTACAAGCTGTGGGGCTTCGGCGGAATGCTCCTGACCCCCATGCTGGCGGCTGCTGCCGTGCAGCTTCTTCCGGGGAAGGAGCGGGCATAGTCTGTCCCACCGCCGCATAAACTCCAGCAGAATCTTCTGGAGGGATGGCTGTGAAACGATTTTGCTGGATTTTGGTGATCTGCGCCCTGACCCTGGGCATACTCCCCCGGAATGCCCAGGCGGCGCCCGGAAGCATTCCGGGAAAAAGCGCACTGCTGATGGACGTGGAAACAGGGACAATCCTCTTTGAGCAGAACGCTCACGAAAAGCTGGCACCCGCGTCGGTAACCAAGGTCATGACCATGCTGCTGATTATGGAGGCGCTGGATAACGGGGTCCTGGGCTGGGAGGACACGGTTACCACCTCGGAGACCGCTGCCGCAAAGGGCGGCAGTCAGGTATATCTGAAGGTTGGGGAAACCATGTCCGTTTCGGATATGGTCAAATGCATCACCGTTTCCTCCGCCAACGACTGCGCCTGCGCCATGGCGGAGCACATTGCCGGCAGTGAGGAGGCCTTCGTGGAGCGGATGAACACCCGGGCAGGGGAGCTGGGTATGGAGGACACCCATTTTGTCAACTGTACCGGGCTGGATGACGGTGCCGATGCCGCTCAGCACCGGACCAGCGCCTATGACATTGCCCTGATGTCCCGGGAGCTGCTGAAAAATCACCCCGACATCCGGAAATATACCACCATCTGGATGGACACCATCCGGGACGGGGCCTTCGGCCTGTCCAATACCAACAAGCTGATCCGGTTTTATCCCGGGGCCACCGGGCTGAAAACAGGCTACACCTCCGGGGCGGGATACTGCCTGTCCGCCAGCGCTCAGCGGGACGGAATGGAGCTCATTGCCGTTGTAATGGGCTGTGCCACCTCCAGGGAACGCACCGCCGCCTGTAAGGCCATGCTGGATTACGGCTTTGCCGGCTTTGCACTGCTGTCACCTGCCCTGGAAGAAGCCCCCGGGGTGCCCGTTACATTAGGAAAAAAGCCCTCCGTTGCCGCCCGTCTTGCCGATGCCTCCGGCATCCTGATTGACAAGAGCCAACGGGCGGGGGTCACCACCCAGGTCACCCTGGAGGATTCCGTCCAGGCCCCCGTATCCACGGGTCAGCGGCTGGGAACCCTGACCATCCGGTCGGGGGAGCAGATTCTGGCCCAGATCCCCCTGGTCGCCGCGGAAACCGTGGAGCCGCTGAGCTGGGGAGAACTGATTCTCCGGGTGCTGAAGCAGGTCGCCATGGCCCGGACATAAAAAACAGGGCCGGATGAACTTCATCCGGCCCTGGCACTGTGAAACTGCTTTTAAGCGGGAAGGGCTTCCTTCACGATGACATAGCCATCCACCAGATTGGCCTTCTCCAGCGTTCCCTCGATCACGCAGGTACGCTCCATCAGATCCGTCAGAATCACGCAGCCGTCCCTGCATTCAATGCTCATAACGTTCTTCATGGCAATGGTCTCCGGTGCCATGGTGTTTTTATAAACGGTAGACAGGCACATATGGTTCTCCTCCTTGGCTGATTACTTTACATCCAGGCTGCTCAGCACAACGCTCAGGCGCATATTACCCTTCTCAAAATCCGAAACAGCTGCCATGACCTGCTCATAGGCCGTATGGCTACCGGCCTTCTCCAGCTGAACCGCCAGATCCGCCAGCTCCTTGGCGTGGGCAGCGTTGTGGCCCACCATATACTTCATCAGCGCCACCAGCTCCTCCATGGGAGTGTGCTCGCAGGTCTGACCGCAGGAGCCGCAGTCATGGGCGCACTCGTGGCTGTGGCTGTGATCCTCACCGTGAAGGTGGTCATGCTCGTG
>CAZDFB010000029.1:15475-18006 GCA_964504605.1 uncultured Oscillospiraceae bacterium
TCATGCTCGTGGGTATGGGGCACACCATCGTGGGTGTGCTCATGGGTGTGGGTATGCTCATGGTCGTGAGCGCCAATATGATCGGGATGCAGATGCATAGCAGGTTCTCCTTTGATTTTTTCTTTATTATAGCGGTATTTTCCCTGCCTGTCAAAACATTTATTTTTCTTCCCTTATCCCCCTGCGGGGCTTGCGGCAGCAGAAAAAAAAGAGTATAATAAGGGACAGAAAACGCTGTTTGAAAGAAGGTAAGCAAATGTCTGAGCAGCACGACCACGAGCATACCCACGGTCACGAGCACGACCATGCCTATCTCCACGCCCATGGAATCGCCCATTCCCACGGTCATGTTCACGAAAATCAGAAGGCCGTCGTCAACCGGCTGGCCCGGGCCATCGGTCACCTGGAGAAGGTGAAGCGGATGGTGGAGGAGGGCTGCGACTGCTCCGAGGTTCTCGTCCAGCTGGCAGCGGTCCGCTCCGCGCTGGACAATACCGGCAAGGTGATTCTGAAGGATCATATGCGCCACTGCATGGTGGATGCGGTGGCTGCCGGAGACGAGGAAGCCATTGAGGACCTGTGCCAGGCCATCGATAAATTTATGAAGTAATGCTTCCGCCTGTTTTTTCCTGAGAATACCCCCGGATGCGGCCTGACGGCCTGCATCCGGGGGGTTTTGCGGATAATCCGGTTTTACCGGGCTTGGATGCCCTTTCTCTGTGCCTTGGTTCTGCACAGGCGCTCCAGCTGGGGCACCAGAATCACGCAGATCAGCGCGGCGGTAAAGCCGCCGTTATACAGGCAGTAGCCGCCATGGAGGCTGGGAACGGATGTGACCAGCACATAGTGCATCACAGCAGCCAGGAAGCCATAGCGCCAGCCGTACTTGTCGGAAATGGGGCTCAGGCCGTTGGCATAACACAGTCCCACCACGATAGCCTGGGCATTGACAGCGCCGGTAAAGCTGCCACCCACCAGTCCGGACAGCCAGCCGAAGACCGTGGCTGCCACCACATAGCCCAGCATGATGGGCCATACGTTTGCCGGATGGGAGCCGGAATTGCAGCAGGCCAGCATACAGAAAATCACGCCGAAGGTGACACCGTTGAAGGTGGCGCCGATAAGATTGTAGTAGCCCAGAATGAACAGGCCGTAAACGCCCACATTCATCAGGAAAACCTGGGTGCCGTAGGCGCTGGAAAAATTCGTGACCAGCTCCGGATCCTTCAGCAGATTCCAGTAATCCCGGGGCTTGCAGCCCAGCGCAAGGGCAAAGACGATACACAGGCCGAACAGGGTGCAGCAGAAGATGTTCACCGTCATCCGGGATGCCACCTGCAGGGTTTCCCCATCGGGGGCCGGGGGGAGGGCAACACCCATGGTCTTAAACAGGGTTGCCTGGAGGAAAAACGCCGTCATACCAATGGGCAGTGCCGCGCTGTACAGGTCAAATCCCTTGTGCACCTTGGGCGAATGAGCCAGTCCCGCAGGCAGGAGGAAGCCGATGGCAAAGCCCACCACCAGTGCCAGCCCCAGACCCGGCAGGTTAAAGCCCACCACCTCCCCGTGGGGATAACGGAGCAGAAGGTCGCTGATCAGCGGCGCAATACCGGTGGAGAACAGCATGGCATTGACATTGGCACCGATTTTTTCCTTCTTGACCAGGCAGTATAGCACCACGCCCAGGATGGTGGGCCAGATATTCAGAATATTGATGCCCCAGGAGCCGAAGCCCAGCGTCAGCAGGAAGGCCAGCGTGGAAGCGTTGGTTGCCACAGCGCCGGGCAGCAGAAACAGGCCCAGGCAGCACAGGGCGACCAGGCCCATATTCAGGAAGGTGGCTCCATAGCCGCCCAGCGCGAAATAATTGGTGGATACCTTGCAGGGGCTGCTCAGGATCCGCCACAGGCCGGAAAGCATTTCCTCCCGGTCGGGCATACACACCGCGCCAATCAGGAAGCAGACGGTCACAAACGCAAAGAAAAGCTTCAAAAATTCGCTTTCAGAGAGGGTTTTCAGCTTTTTCATAACAAACCTCTTAAATTTTATGGGTAAAAAAGGGCAATCCAGTTGCGAAAACTGAATTGCCCAGACGGTCGGCACTACACTCTCACACTCCACAGCGGTTTCCCGCTTTGATTCCGTCAGTTATGTGAGGGGGGTATATCGGGGTCAGATCTTCTCCGCTGCCTCAACAACATGCTTCATCAGCACGCTGGTGGTAACAGAGCCGACACCACCGGGAACGGGGGTGATGGCTTCAACGATGGGCTCAACCTCGTCGAACTTGGCATCACCGGCGATGCCGCCCTTGCCGCCCTTGGCATTGATCTTGTTTTCGTCCCAGTTGATGGACACGTCAATGACGATCTGACCGGGGCGGACAAAATCAGCGGTCAGGCTGTTCAGAACACCGGCAGCGGACACAATGATATCCGCATTGCGGCAGATCTCCGCGGTGTTAACGGTGCGGGTATGGCAGGTGGTGACGGTGGCATTCTTGCCCATGAGCATCATGCCGGCGGGCTTGC
>CAZDFB010000030.1:0-17974 GCA_964504605.1 uncultured Oscillospiraceae bacterium
GCCCAGCTCATACAGGCCCTTGATGGGGGCGTTGCAGGCGAAGAAGTCCTGGGGCCGGGGGCCGAAGGTGATAACCTTCAGATTCTTCACACCCAGGATGCCCCGGGCCACGGGAACGAAGTCGTGAATCATGTCCACGATTTCTTCAGCGGTGCCCACGGGATACTCGGGGATGTAGGCCTTCAGGTGGCGCATACCCAGGTTGTAGGAGCAGTTCAGCATACCGCAGTAGGCATCGCCTCTTCCGTTAATCATGTCACCATCGCCTTCGGCGGCGGCAACGAACATGGTGGGACCGCCGAAATGCTGGCACAGCAGGGTTTCGGGAGTCTCGGGACCGAAGTTGCCCAGGAACACGACCAGTGCGTTGACACCATTGGCCTTCACGTCGGCAACGGCCTTCAGGGCATCGTGCTCATTTTCCACAGTGATGGGGCATTCGTAAATGCCTTCACCGTAGGCGGCGACGATGTTCTTTCTTCTCTGGGTGGAAAGGGCAATGGGGAAGCAGTCGCGGGATACGGCAATAATGCCAAGCTTGACTTCGGGAATGTTGCTCATAATAATCTCTCCTTATGTATTTTCGTAGGGCGGGGTCATGGCCCCGCCGCCAAGGCTCCCCCTTTGGGGGAGCTGGCAAAAATCTTTGATTTTTGACTGAGAGGGGAAATACGGAATATACCCTATCCGACCTCGCTTCGCTCGGCCACCTCTCCCAAAGGGAGAGGCCTTTATTTCCCGGAAATATCGATGTTCTCCCCGGTCAAGCCGACCTTTGCGCCGCCCTTGGCCTCGTCGGATTCGGGATGGGCCAGGAGCCACTTATTCCGGGCGGTGAGATAGGCATCCTCGGGGGTTTTGTTTTCCATCACAGGCCGGTCGGTATTGGTACCCTGGGGCAGGGCTACCAGCACCCGGAAGCCCTTGCCCGCATCGCAGTGGCAGGGGGCATAGTGCAGTGTGGTGGCGTAAACCTCCACCAGCACTCCGGCGGGAACCCGGAAAGCCTTGACCCTGGCGGTGTCCAGCAGGCCGTTCTCAATCTCCTCCTGCCGGGCAAGCAGAAGGATGAAGTCCTCGGTGCCCAGGTTAAATTCGCTGTCCCGGTGGTATTCCAGGCA
Organism: uncultured Oscillospiraceae bacterium; assembly: GCA_964504605.1. Classification (GTDB taxonomy): domain Bacteria; phylum Bacillota; class Clostridia; order Oscillospirales; family Oscillospiraceae; genus Faecousia. The sequence goes on from CAZDFB010000030.1 coordinate 1,122, forward strand.
GTTGAGCCGGGTGTTGTGACCGTTGCACCAGCCCAGCTGAGTGGGCATTCCGCCGAAGCAGTGCTCGGAAATTTCCACCATGGCGGGAAGCTCCTGCAGGCTTTCGTCCTCCGGCACATACCCCACGCCCTCAGGTAGAGGCGTATCCTTCAGGGTGTCCAGAATTTCCTGAACCGCGGAATCCAGCCCCCTGACAATCTGTCCATAGGCCTTGAATTCCGGGTCAAACACAGAATAAATGTGCATTGGTTGTTCCTCCTTAACCAAGTTGTGCAAACAATTCCTTACACGCCGGGTAAATTGCCTTAAACTGCTGATACCGCTTTTCGTACTTTTCTGCCAGTTCCGGCTCGGGGTTCACGGTGTCGGCAACAGAGACCAGCTTTTCACAGCATTCCTTCACGCTGCCGTATTCCCCGCAGGCAACCATAGCCAGCATGGCACCGCCCATGCCGGGACCCTGCTCGGAAACGGGAATTTCCAGAGAAATATTCAGCACATTGGCGATAATCCGCCGCCACAGCGGGCTCTTTGCGCCGCCGCCGCAGATTTTTGAGCTGTTGATCCGGATGCCCAGAGAACGGGCAACCTCCACGCTGTCCCGGATGGCGAAGGCCACACCCTCCAGCACCGCCTGGACAAGGTCCGCTCTGGAAGCGTCCATAGTCATGCCGAGAAATACGCCCCGGGCGTTGGTATCGTTGATGGGGCTGCGCTCGCCCATGAGATAGGGCAGGAAGAAAACGTGGTTTTCGCCCAGCGCGTCCCCGGTGATGTTTGCCTGCTCAGCGACAAAATCCGTGGTTTTGAGGATATCCTCGCAGAACCACTTGTTGCAGCTGGCGGCGGAGAGCATACAGCCCATGAGATGCCAGCCGCCGTCGGCATGGGCGAAGGCATGGAGCCCGTTGGTGCTGTCCACTCCGAATTTTTCGGAAGAAATGAACACGGTACCGGAGGTACCCAGGGAAATATTGCAGCCGCCCTCTCCCACAACGCCGGTGCCGACGGCAGCGGCGGCATTGTCCCCCGCACCGGCAACCACCTTCACAGCATTGGGAATGCCGAGGGCACCGGCAATTTCCGGCTTCACGGTGCCGATGCACTGGAAGCTTTCAAAAAGCCTGGGCATCTGGCTTTCGCTTACGCCGCAGAGATCCAGCATTTCTTTGCTCCAGCACTTGTGCTCCACGTCCAAAAGAAGCATACCGGAAGCGTCGGAATAGTCACAGGCGTGAACGCCGGTGAGAATGTAGTTGATGTAGTCCTTGGGCAGCATGATTTTCGCAATGCGCCGGAAGCCCTCGGGCTCGTTTTCCCGCATCCAGAGGATCTTGGGAGCGGTGAAGCCCGCAAAGGCGATATTTGCGGTCAGCGCGGACAGCTTTTCCTTACCGATTACATTATTCAGGTAATCCACCTGCTTTGCGGTGCGGCCGTCATTCCACAAAATGGCGGGACGAATGACGTTGTCATTTTCATCCAGGACCACCAGACCGTGCATCTGACCACCGCAGCCGATGCCTGCAACTTGGGAGCCATCAAAGCCCTTCAGCAGCTCCGGTACACCCTCCAAAAGGGCTTTTTTCCAGTCCTCCGGATTCTGCTGGCTCCAGCCGGGCTGGGGAAATTCCAGCGGGTATTCCCTGGTGAGCGTGTTGTGAATGGTACCTTCTGCATCCATCAGCAGAAGCTTCATGGATGAGGTGCCCAGGTCAATACCTATATACAGCATATTTTCACGTCCTATGATTCATCAGGGATGATCGATCTTGCTGGCGGAGAGCAGCTCTGCCATGGTGTTGGTGCAGCTGACGGAGGAATCCGGTCTGCGCTTGTAAATCAGCGTTTCGGAGGAGAGCTCGGGGATGTCCGCAACCTCACCGGCGGCGAAGGCCCGCATCCGCTCGCCGGCGGTGCTCAGCCGGGCGCAGATGCCGCCCATGCGGAAGTCGATGATCTCAAAGCCGTAGGGCTTGTTGGTGGATTCCCAGAGGCTGCGCCACACCTGACGCAGAGCCTCCACAGCCTCGATGGTGGCGGGGATATCCTCAGCCAGCGCCGCGGCCTTTTCCCGGTCGCCGGAGCGCACGGCGTTGCCGGCCTCGGCGTGCCAGCGGCACTTCAGGCTCAGGGCGTGGGACAGGGCAGTGTAGAAGTCGAAGAGCCGGGCATATTCCGGATTCTCCCGGGCGTAAGTGGCAAAGCGGCGGGTCAGTGCGCTGTAGTGCTCTGCCGCGGCGAAGCCCTCCATATCCTTCTCAAAGAGCTGTACCAGGGGATCCTGGTAGAGGAAAATCTTGCAGGCATTGCAGGGATCGTTGGGATAGGAGCGCATACCGGGCACGCTGTTCAGCTCCGACAGGGCAAGGAACGCATCGGGGTCGGCGTGGCAGCAGCGGCGGAAACGGGCGCGGAGGTTTTCCTCGTCATAGCTTTCCTTATAAGTCATTTCACCGTAGAGCTGCATACTCAACAGGGCGGCAGTCAGGTTGCACTCCTGACCGTCGTCACCCCAGGCGGTGGCGAATACCAGCGGGACACCGGCCCGGCGGCAGGAGGTCAGAGCAGCCACGGTATTGGGAATGGTGGTGGGGTAGGAGGGGGCAGGCCCAATCCAGGTCCAGATGCCGCCGGCGAAAACCGTGGGCACCGGGAACTTGGTGTGCTTACGCAGGGCATCGTCGTACATTTCCTCCCGGGACTGGTAATAGTCCCAGTAGACCAGGGTAATCCGGGGGTCCACCGCCGCAATGGCTGCCTCGGAGGGGTCGAAATCACTGTGGTAGTGACCGCCGTCGATCTGGAAGTACATATCGCTCCACATCATGGCCTTCAGGCCCAGAGAGTCGGTGATGTCCAGCAGCCGCTTCAGGTGGCGGCCCATGATATTCTGGGGATTTTCATAGCCGAACTTATAAAGGTGGGCGTTCAGACCTACACCGTAGGCCTCGTCCATGCCGATATGAATCTTATTGGAGCGGTAGGGGGCGGAAGCGGCCCGGATCATCTGCTCCAGGAGCTGGTAGGATTCCTCCACATCCGCCAGAATCACCGCGTCGTTTTCCCGGAGACCGTGGTAGGCGGGCCAGCGGAGCACCCGGTCCAGGTGCCCCAGGGTCTGGATGCAGGGGCAGAGCTCGATGCCAAGCATATCGGCGTAATCGTCCACCTCTCTCAGCTCATCAAAGCTGTAGCGGCCCCGTTTGTAGCCAAAATAGGGCTGCTCCGGCACCTCATATGTATCTTCGGTATACATCATGCCCAGATTCAGGCCCATCAGGGCCATTTTCCGCAGGAAGTACCGGAGGGCATCCGGCTTCAGCACTGCGTTGCGGGAACAGTCGAACATAACACCGGCGCTTTCAAAGCCGGCTTTTTCCCGGATGGAGCAGGGCTCCAGAGGATCGGGAATCAGGCTAAGGGCACGGTAAAACTGAACGGGCTTCTCCCAGGTGAGTCGGACGGTGGTGCCGTCGCTCTCCACCCGGAGGTCGTCGCCCTGAGTGCAGAAAATCTCAAGGCCACCCTCTCCGGGAATCATGCCCAGGTCATCTTTCAGGCATTCCAGGGCGCGCTCCCAGCGGGGAGGCATCTGTCCGGTGATCTGTATGGTTCGGTACATAATAAAAAACACTCCTTTGTGACGAATCTCACACCCTGCTATTATCCGCAAAAACCGGCGGAAATGGAAGCCCCCAAATGTGGTATTTTAAATTTTCGTCATATTGCATAACCACGAAAAAGGAAATTTGTGTACCTTTTTTGCTGAGAGTGGAAAAAATTGGGAGGAGCGGAATTTTGATAGTGGAAAAGCATCCTTTTCACACTATAAAGTGGCGTTTCTGGACTACCCGAAACCCTTGGTTTATGTGTATAATTACGGTGTTGGAATATGCACCGGTTTTGTATAATTCAACAATAGCACCAATGAAGGGAATGACTGCATACCATGGCTGAAACCAAAACAGCTAAGAAGGCTCTCAAGCTGAACGAGAAGGGCCGTGTAAAATGGACGCGGGACGATACGGAGCTGACGATCCTGGCGGTTCCAACCGTCGTGTGGTACGCGCTATTTTGCTACCTGCCTATGTTCGGTATCGTTTTGGCGTTTAAGGACTACAAGATCGTGAACGCCACGAAGAGCTTTGTGTACAACCTGATCCACAGTGACTGGGCCGGATTCAGGAATTTTAAGTATTTTCTTACTTTGAAAGAGTTCCCCATGATCCTGCGCAATACGCTGGCGTATAACATCGTGTTTATCATCCTGGACATCGTGCTCCCCGTGGGCCTGGCCATCATGATTAACAACATTTACTCCAAGCGCAAGTCCAAGACCTACCAGACTCTGATGTTCATGCCCCATTTCATGTCCTGGGTTGTCATCAGCTACTTTGTCTACGCCTTCCTGGAGACCGACAAGGGCCTGCTGAACAATCTGATCCAGAGCCTGGGCGGCAAGAAGATCGACTGGTACTTCGAGGCAAAATACTGGCCCGCTATCTTGACCATCATGCACATCTGGAAGGTCCTGGGCTACAACATGGTGGTATACCTTGCCTCCATTACCGGCATTGACACCAGCCTCTATGAGGCCGCGGTGCTGGATGGTGCCTCCAAGGCCCAGCAGGCCCGCTACATAACCCTGCCCTCTCTGCAGCCCATCATCATTATGATGTTCATCCTCAGCGTGGGACACATCTTCTCCTCTGACTTCGGCCTGTTCTGGCAGGTTACCCGTGGCGTGAACGCCAACCTGACTGAGGTTGCCACCACCTTCGATGTCAAGATCTATCAGATGGTCACCACCAGCCCGGATCTGGGCCGCAACGCGGCTGCTTCCATGTTCCAGTCGGTCGTGGGCTGTGTTACGATTCTGAGTGCCAATGCCATCGTCCGCAAGGTCGATAAGTCCAGTGCGCTGATTTAACGGGAGGTGGCTACTGTGAGCAAAAAGAATAAGATCAATACCGATATGAACGACAACATGACCAAGCTGAACCGGATCCACCCGGTAACGAACTTCCTGTTCAATGCCCTGTTCCTGATTCTGGCCCTGGTCTGCTTCCTGCCCATCATTTTTATTTTCATCATTTCCATTACGGACCAGAACGTGATCTCCAGCCAGGGCTATCAGCTCTACGTCACTGCGGAGACCATCTCCACAGACGCATACTCCTACCTGTGGAGCCAGCGGGGCACCATTCTGGATTCCCTGTGGGTCTCCGTTGAGGTCACCACCATCGGTACCGTCCTGGGCGTGATGCTGACCTGCCTGATGGGCTATGTCCTGTCCCGCACAGAGCACAAGCTCAATGGCTTCCTGACCATCCTGATCTTCATCCCCATGGTCTTCGGCGGCGGTCTGGCATCCACCTATGTGGTCAACCGGAACATACTGAAGCTGGCGGATACCATCTGGGCACTGGTCCTTCCTCTGGCGGTTTCCAGCTTCAATGTTACCATTGCCCGTACCTTCTTCCGAACCACCATTCCCGATTCCATCGTGGAGTCTGCCAAGATTGACGGCGCTTCCCAGTGGACGATTTTCTTCAACATCGTCCTGCCGATTTCCAAGCCCGTCCTGGCTACCATCGCGCTGTTCCTGGCCTTCGGTTACTGGAATGACTGGTATCAGTCCACCCTGTATATCAACGATGCCAGCCTGAAGTCTCTGCAGGCGCTGCTGAACGATATGCAGAAAAACATCGAATACCTGACCAAGAACCCCAGCGCCGGTATGACCGTTTCTGACCTGAAGCGGACCATGCCCCAGGAATCCGTGCGTATGGCTATCGCCTTCGTGGTGGCTGTGCCCATCGCCTGCGTGTACCCCTTCTTCCAGAAGTACTTCATCTCCGGCCTGACGGTCGGCGCGGTGAAGGGCTGATTCCGGAAGCCTCCCGGAGGTCTCCGGGAAACAAATCCGTATTGCGGCGGCCGCCGTCAGGGGGCCGTTTCAATAAACTATTATCCAAATTAGGAGGAACAAAAAATGAAGAAGACCCTCGCACTGCTTCTTGCTGTCATTATGGTTGCTTCCCTGTTCGCAGGCTGCGCCAAGGGCGGAAGCGACGACGTTGTCACCCTGAAGTGGGTTACCGTCGGCTCCGGCATGCCCGCCAACTATGACGCATGGGCAAATAACCTGAATGCTTATCTGGAAGAGAAGATTGGCGTTCACGTTGATGTGGAAGTTATCGGCTGGGGCGACTGGGATGCCCGTCGTAACCTGATCGTTTCCACCAACGAGCCCTACGACATCATGTTCACCAACAACGGCACCTTCAACAGCGACGTTGCCATGGGCGCTTTTGCGGACCTGAGCGACATCCTGGACAAGTCTGCTCCCGAACTGGTCAAGTTCATCCCCGCTGATTACTGGGAAGCTTGTAAGGTCAACGGCAAGCTGTACGGTGTCCCCACCTACAAGGACTCCTCCTCCACTCAGTACTTTGTCTATGACAAGGCTGTTGTTGAGGCTACCGGTCTGGACTATGCCAACGCCCACAGCATGCAGGATGTCACCGCTATCCTGGCTGCTATGTACGCCAACATCGGCTCCTCTCCCATGGTTCTGAACTCCGGCGGTATGGACGCTATCTACGGCGGTAAGTACGACGATCTGTCCAGCGGTCTGCCCGCTATCGGCGTTTCCTACACCGGCGGCGAAGCCAAGGTCGTTTCCGTCTTCGAGCAGGAAGACGTTATGGCTGACCTGGAGACCCTGCACGAGTGGTACAAGGCCGGCTACATCAACTCCGATGCCGCTACCCTGGCTGAGGCTCCTTCCTACCGTCCCGCTTTCATCGCTCAGGGCTGGTCCTACGCCGCTGTCTCCACCTGGGGCCCCAACATGGGCGTTGAGGCTGTTGCTATCCAGTATGGCGACAACACCGTTCTGTCCAACTCCACCGTTCAGGGTTCCATGAACTGCATCTCCGCTTCCTGCAAGTACCCCGAGAAGGCTCTGCAGCTGCTGGAGCTGGTCAACACCGATTCCAAGGTCCGTGACGCTCTGTACTACGGCCTGGAAGGCGACAACTTCGAGTACGTTGATGGCAAGATCAACAAGCTGAACACCGACTGGACCATGGCCGGTTACACTCAGGGCACCTTCTTCAACGTTTCTCAGCTGGTCGGTGAAGAGTACAACCAGTGGGATGAGGTTAAGGAACTGAACAGCAAGGCTGTCGGCTCCCCCGTCCTGGGCTTCTCCTTCGACACCACCAACGTTAAGGATGAGCTGTCCGCTTGTATCGCTGTGTTCACCAAGTACCGTTCCGTCCTGATGACCGGTACCAACGAGCCCAACGAGTGCGTTGCCGAGATGCTGGCTGAGATGAAGGACGCCGGTCTGCAGAAGATCATCGACGAGGCTCAGGCTCAGATCGATGCTTGGAAGGCTGCCTGATTTTCGCTGAATTTTAGGTCAATCTAATACATCGGGTGGGGCTGTTGCAAGCCATTGTGTCTGCAATGGCCCCACTTTTTAAAAATAAAAACTTCCGGGAAAAAACGGGTTTTCTGTATTGACATTGGAAATATCTGTGGTAAAATCCGTCTGTTATCCCGGCTGATGCTGTCCACGGACAGGATCCCCCGATCAAAATCCGGAGGACGCTGCCCGTGAACAGGGAAAAAAAGAAAAACCATCCACCTATTTTACATTTATCGTGAGGAGATCATCTTATGGCTAAGATCATCGGAAACGAACTGAAAAACATCCCCTGGCAGGACCGCCCAGAAGGCGATTTCATGCCCGTATGGCGCTACAGTGAGAACCCCATCATTGGCCGCCATGCCACCAAGCGCTCCAACAGCGTGTTCAACAGCGCCGTCGTCCCCTTCGGTGACGGTTTTGCCGGTGTGTTCCGCTGTGACAGCAGAAGCGTCAGCATGGATATTTTCGCCGGCTTCTCCAAGGACGGCATCCACTGGGAAATCAACAACGAGCCCATCCATTTTGAGGGCGATCCCGAGGTTACCAAGCGGGAATATCGGTACGATCCCCGTGTGTGCTACATGGACGGCAAATATTACATCACCTGGTGCAACGGCTACCATGGCCCCACCATCGGCGTGGGCTATACCGAGGATTTTAAGACCTTCCACCAGCTGGAAAACGCCTTCCTGCCCTACAACCGCAACGGTGTTCTGTTCCCCCGGAAGGTCAATGATCTGTATCTGATGCTCTCCCGCCCCTCTGATACCGGTCACACCCCCTTCGGTGATATTTTCATCAGCCAGAGCCCGGATATGAAGTTCTGGGGTATGCACCGCCATGTCATGTCCACCATCAAGGGAGACGAGTCCGCATGGCAGTCCACCAAGATCGGCGCGGGCCCCATCCCCATCGAAACCGACGAGGGCTGGCTGCTGATCTACCACGGCGTTATTACCACCTGCCAGGGCTATGTGTACCGTATGGGTGCCGCCCTGCTGGATAAGGATGAGCCCTGGAAGGTTAAGTACCGCTCCGCGGACTATATTCTGGCTCCCTATGAGCCCTACGAGCTCATGGGTGATGTGCCCAATGTGACCTTCCCCTGCGCCTGCCTGACCGATGCTGCTACCGGCCGCATCGCCATCTACTACGGCTGCGCCGATACCGTTACCGGCCTGGCATTCACCACCGTGGATATCCTGCTGGATTACATCAAAGAAAACAGCCTGTGAGGTAAAAAATATGTACTTTATCGATCAAAGAATTCAGGTCATCTGCAACCAGCTCCAGATGTTCCGCTTCAAGAATACCCAGCAGCTGGCTGCCTGGCAGTATAAGAAGGGCCAGTTCTTCCGGCCTGAAGAGGCGGATGCCGCCTGCGCTCCCTGGGAGGAGTTTGACGCTCAGACCATGCGCTGGTATTCCAACTATGTGGGTACCGACCAGTTTGAGGGCAAGTTTGAAGGCCAGGCCACGGATTTCAAGGGCATTCTGGGTGCTCACTACTGGTTCCGTAAGCATGTGACTATTCCTGCCAGCTTCGCCGGCAAGGCTGTGTGGTTCAAGATCCACACCGGTCTGGAGGAGTGGGATGATGGCAAGAATCCCCAGTTCCTGATCTTTGTTAACGGTGAGGTCCGCCAGGGCGCGGATATCAACCACCGGGAGATGAAGCTGCTGGACTGCGCCCAGGGCGGCGAGGAGCTGACCATCGACATTCAGGCCTATACCGGCACTCTGCATCGGGAGTTCAATTTCCTGGCTGAGCTGTATGAGCTGGATGAGGATATCAACCAGCTGTACTACGATCTGCAGGTACCCATGTGGGCTTTCTCCAGAATGGACAAGGACGATAAGACCCGGCTGGATCTGCAGACGGTGCTCAACGAAACCATCAACCTGCTGGATATGCGTACCCCCCACAGTGAAAAGTTCTACGCCTCCGTCCGTAAGGCCATTGCCTACATCGGTGAGAACCTCTACGAAAAGATGGGCGGCTATGATGACGTGATTGCCACCTGCATCGGTCATACCCATATCGACGTGGCATGGTGGTGGACCGTTGCCCAGACCCGGGAAAAGGTGGTTCGCTCCTTCGCCACGGTGCTGAAGCTGATGGAGGAGTACCCCAACTATAAGTTTATGTCCAGCCAGCCGGTGCTCTACTACTTCCTGAAGCAGCGCTATCCCGAGCTGATGGACAAGATCAAGGAGAAGGTGAAGGAGGGCCGCTGGGAACCGGAAGGCGGTATGTGGCTGGAAGCCGACTGCAACCTGACCTCCGGTGAATCTCTGGTCCGGCAGTTTATCCACGGCAAGCGGTTCTTCAAGGAAGAATTCGGCGTGGACAACAAGATTCTGTGGCTGCCCGACGTGTTTGGTTATTCCGGTGCTCTGCCCCAGATCATGAAGAAGTCCGGCGTGGACTACTTTATGACCACCAAGCTGGCCTGGAACCAGATCAACAAGATTCCCAACGACACCTTTATCTGGAAGGGTATCGATGGCAGCGAGGTGCTGACCCACCTGATTACCACTGTTGGCATTGGTCAGGACCCCAAGGAGAGCTTCTTCACCACCTATAACGGTATGCTGCATCCCGATGCCATCATGGGCGGCTGGGACCGCTACCAGAACAAGGAAATCAACAACGATATCCTGGTTTGCTACGGTTATGGTGACGGCGGCGGCGGCCCCACCCGTCAGATGCTGGAGGTTTCCAAGCGGATGGAGAAGGGCATCAAGGGCGTTCCCAAGGTTCGTCAGGAGGGCAGCCTGACCTATTTCCGTGAGCTGGAGCAGAAGGTCAAGGACAACCGCCGTCTGGATACCTGGGAGGGCGAGTTCTACTTCGAGTACCACCGGGGAACCTACACCTCCATGGCCCGGAATAAGCGGGGCAACCGCAAGTCCGAGCTGATGCTGATGGATCTGGAGTTGCTGGGCCTGATGGCGAAGAACTATCCCGCTGAGCAGATTTCCACGCTGTGGCGTGACATTGTCCTGCTGAACCAGTTCCATGATATTCTCCCCGGCAGCTCCATTGCCGAGGTCTATGATGTGACCAAGCAGGAATACGAGGCTCTGGCAGATCAGGTCGGTGCCATGATTCGGGAGCGGCTGACTGCTGTTGCCGGACAGGGTGACGGAATTACCGTGTTCAATACCACCGGCTTCCGCCGCAATGACGTTGTGAATCTGGGCAATGTGGATGCTACCGCCCTGGCTGACGAGGCCGGCAACCTGTACCCCGTGCAGCACACGCAGAACGGTGCCATCGCTTACGTTCGGGACCTGCCCGCAAAGGGCTGCAAGACCTTTGCCGCTGCCTCCTGCAGCGCGGCTTCTCCCTTTGTCCGCAGCGACAATTACCATCTGGAAACGCCTTTCTACAGCCTGACCCTGGACGAAAACGGTCACTTTACCTCCATTTTCGACAAGAAAAACGACCGGGAGGTCCTGAAGCCCGGTGCTGTGGGCAATATGCTCCGGCTGTATGAGGATAAGCCCATCTACTTTGACAACTGGGATATCGATATGTACTATACCGAGAAGTCCTGGCCTGTCAATGATCTGCTGAGCATGAACTGGATCGAGGACGGCCCTGTCCGCACCACCCTGGAGCTGAAGTGGCAGTGCAACAATTCCGTGATCGATCAGAAGATTCACTTCTACGCGGATTCCCGCCGCATTGACTTCGAGACGGTGGCTGACTGGAAGGAGCATCAGCATCTGCTGAAGGCGGAATTCCCGGTGGATATCCACGCCGACGAGGCAACCTTTGAGGTTCAGTTCGGTAACGTTACCCGGAAGGTCCACACCAACACCAGCTGGGAGAAGGCCCGCTTTGAGTCCTGCGCCCAGAAGTGGATGGACTTCTCCGAGGGCCACTATGGCATCAGCCTGCTCAATGACTGCAAGTACGGTCACTCTGTCATGAACGGTACCATCGGCCTGACACTGATCAAGTGCGGCGTGGAGCCCAACCCCAATGCGGACGTGGAGCTGCACACCTTCACCTATTCTCTGTATCCCCACGGCGAGACCTGGAAGCAGGCCGGAACCGTCCGGGAGGCCTACAACCTGAACCAGCCCGCATACGCGGTTCTGGGCGGCAAGGCAGGCAACAGCATGAGCTACGCTTCCGTGGACAAGTCCAACGTAGTTCTGGAGACTCTGAAGCAGGCCGAGGATGGAAACGGCATCGTCGCCCGTCTGTACGAGTGCGAAAATGGTCGGACCAAGGCTACTCTTACCCTTCCCGCAGGTGTTACCAAGGCCTATTCCACCAATCTGCTGGAGCAGATCGAGGAGGAACTGCCTGTCTGCGACGGTAAGGTGACCTTTACCATCCAGCCCTACGAGATCAAGACCATTCTGCTGCGGTAACAGTAAATAGAGGGGCGGCGCTGCCGCCCCTTTTTTCACAGGAGGTTTCCCTATGGAAAAATATAAAAACCCGTCCCTCTCGCCGGAGGAACGGGCGGAGGATCTGATTTCCCGCATGACGCTGCGGGAAAAAATAGGGCAGCTGACCCAGCGGCTCTACGGATTCGGAATCTACCGCCGGGAGGGGGAGGAGATTCTTCTCGACCGGGAATTTCAGGAGGAGGTGGAGCGGTACTCCGGCCTCGGAACCCTGTATGGCCTTCACCGGGCGGATCCCTGGTCCGGCAAGGATTTTTCCACCGGTCTTGATGGGGTGCTGTCGATAAAGGCCCGCAATCAGATCCAGAGATATGTGATTGAGCACTCCCGGCTGGGTATCCCGGCGCTGCTCAGCACCGAATGTCCCCACGGGCATCAGGCGCTGGACGGCTATCTGCTGCCAGTCAATCTGGCGGCAGGGTGTAGCTTTGCCCCTGAACTGCTGAAGGAGGCTGCCACGGTCAGCGCCCGGCAGCTGAAGGATATGGGCGTGGACCTGGCGCTGGTGTCCTGCCTGGATGTGCTGCGGGATCCCCGCTGGGGCCGCAGTGAGGAATGCTTTGGCGAGGACTCCTTCCTGGCGTCCCGAATGGCACAGGCTGCTGTCAGCGGCATCCAGAGCCAGGGCGTGGAAGTGACTGCCAAGCATCTGTGTGCTCAGGGCGAAACCACAGGCGGCGTCAACGCCAGCGCTGCCCGGATTGGACAGCGGGAGCTTCGGGAAATTCACCTACCCCCGGTGAAGGCCTGCGTGGATGCGGGCGTAACCAGCTTCATGGCGGCCTATAATGAGATTGACGGTGTCTACTGCCATGCCAACCACTGGCTGCTGACGGAGCTGCTCCGGCAGGAATACGGCTTTGAGGGCTTTGTTATGTCCGATGGCGTGGCAATCGACCAGCTGGATGCGGTTACCGGGGACCGGACGGCCTCCGGCGCACTGGCCCTGAATGCCGGTGTGGACATGGGCCTTTGGGATACGGGCTTCCAGAACCTGGAGGAGGCTCTGGCCCGGGGTCTGGTGGAGGAAAAGCGCATCGATGAAGCGGTAAAGCGGATCCTGACCGTCAAATTCCGCCGGGGACTTTTTGAGAATCCCTATATCCCGGAAACGACCCAGTGGCAGAGCTACACCTATGAGGCCTATCCCCAGGTGAAGACCCTGGCAGAGCAAAGCCTGGTGCTGCTGAAAAACAGCGGCGGTATCCTGCCCCTGGATCCGAACGAACCGGGCAGACTGGGACTGACCGGCCCCAATGCCGATGATATTTATAATCAGCTGGGTGACTATACGCCGCCGGTTCGGGAAAACCGGGGCATTACCGTAAAAAATGGTATTTATTCGCTGCTTAAGCAGAATCAGAAGGAGAATTGCCTGATTTTTGCTCCCAGCGGGCCCATGTTCGAGGAGGATGAGCAGGCACTTGCGGAGGCCTGCGAGGCTCTGGAGGAGACGGAAACTGTGATTGCCGTGGTAGGAGGAACCTCCAGCCGGTTTGCAGTCCGGGGAGAGTTCGATTCCAACGGCGCTATGAAATCCCAGAGCGCGGTTACTATGGACTGCGGTGAAAATGTGGACGCAAGCGCCCTTTCCCTGCCGGGAAGCCAGCTTCGGCTTTTGCAGGCGCTGAAGGCCGCAGGTAAGCGGGTGATTACCGTCATCATTGGCGGCCGCCCCTACGCAATGGGCCAGATAGAACCCCTTTCCGACGCTGTTATCTGCGCGTTCTACCCCGGTTTGACCGGCGGCGAAGCAATTGCCAGGCTGATTTTTGGTCAGGTGGAGCCGGGCGGGCGGCTGTGCGTGTCCCTGCCCGACCATCCGGGTCAGCTGCCTGTGTATTACAACGCCAAGGATTCCTACCGGGCAATGACTTACTATGACTGCCCAAAGGCCCGCTACAGCTTTGGCTCCGGTCTGAGCTATACGGCGTTTTCCTGGTCACTGGTGGAGGCCTCCCGGGAGAAGGTGACCTTCCGGGTGACAAATATCGGTGCGCGGGCCGGCTGGGCGGTGCCCCAGCTGTATCTGCACCGGACCCAGGGTGTTGTAACCTCCCGGATCCGGCAGCTTTGCGGCTTTGCCAAGTGCCTGCTGGAGCCGGGCCAGAGCCGGGAAATGACCATTTCCATCCCCGGGGAGAGTCTGTGCCAGTGGGATGGTGCCATGCGGCAGGTGTGCCCGCCGGGAAGAATATGCTGGTTCCTGTGCGACAGCGGCAAGACGCTGCTGGAAGGCGAATTTACCGTTTAATCCCAAATCAAAACCACCGGTATGACCGGTGGTTTTGATTATACAATAAAAGTGGCTCGCGGTTTTCCGTGAGCCACTTTTTGGAACCTTATATGTCGTTGCCAAAGATGCGGACGCTACCGTTTGTCATTACTGAGCCTTTCACGGTATCACATTGGACGCTTCCGCTTGCATTGACGTCGCACCACACAGTATCACATTGGACGCTTCCGCCTGCTTGCACATTTCCGTGTACCTCGTCGCAGTTTACGCTCCCCATTGCCGTAACGTGTCCCAGCACGGTATCGCAATTCAGGTTCCCCTGGGCAGTCGCGTTTCCGCCCACATTGCCATAAATGGACAGTGCGCACGCACATTCGACATTTTCAGCGCATAGTCCGTCCATGTGAACGTGGATATCGTTCGCCTTTGGATAATTCGCCAGATGGGTATGTCCCTGATAGATGATGATGCGGAGCGTATCATCATCCTCCCATGGCAAGCCGCTGCCACTCTGCCCAGCGCTTTCACGACCGAACAGATGGTCAAGCGAAACACCAAATAAGTCCGCAATGCCCGGAAGAAGTGCAATGTCGGGACAGCTTTGTTCAGACTCCCACTTGGAAACTGCCTGATTTGTTACGCCCAAAGCGTTTGCAAGTGTTTCTTGGGTCATGCCCTTTTCTTTTCGCAGGGCAGCAATGGTATTTCCAATCGTCATAATCTCACATCTCCGTTTTGTTTTCTTGTGATCACGGATTTATATTACTCCCAAATGGCAAAAAAATCTACAAAGCATTGGTTGAATGCAAAAAAAGTGGTTTCCAACCACTGGTTGGAAACATGAATAAAAAATTCTCCCGAAGGAATTCGGGAGAATTTCTTTTTGTAAATCAGGCCTTGCCGGCGCAGCCCAGAACGTCAACCAGCTTGTGGCGGACCAGTTCCTTGATGTTGGCACGGGCGGGCTTCAGGTACTGACGGGGATCGAAGTGATCGGGATGTACGTCGAAGTACTCACGGATGGTGCCGGTCATGGCAAGACGCAGATCGGAGTCGATGTTGATCTTGCAGACGGACAGGCTGGCAGCCTTACGCAGCTGCTCCTCGGGCACGCCGATGGCGTTGGGCATCTTGCCGCCGTGTGCGTTGACCATCTTCACGTAGTCCTGGGGAACGGAAGAGGAGCCATGCAGAACGATGGGGAAGCCGGGCAGACGGCGGGTGACCTCCTCCAGAACGTCGAAACGCAGAGCGGGAGGAACCAGAATGCCCTGCTCGTTGACAGTGCACTGCTCGGGGGTGAACTTGTAAGCGCCGTGGGAGGTGCCGATGGCGATAGCCAGAGAGTCACAGCCGGTGCGGGTGACGAACTCTTCGACTTCCTCGGGACGGGTGTAGGAAGCGGCCTCGGCGGAAACGTTGACCTCATCCTCAATGCCAGCCAGGGAACCCAGCTCAGCCTCGACAACAACACCGTGGTCGTGAGCGTACTCAACAACCTTACGGGTGATGGCGATGTTCTCCTCGAAGGACTTGGAGCTTGCGTCGATCATAACGGAGGTGAAGCCGCCGTCGATGCAGGACTTGCAGGTCTCGAAGGAGTCGCCGTGGTCCAGGTGCAGAGCGATGGGAATTTCGGGGCACTCAATAACAGCGGCCTCAACCAGCTTCACCAGATAGGTGTGGTTGGCGTAAGCCCGGGCGCCCTTGGAAACCTGCAGAATGACAGGAGCCTTCTCCTCGCGGCAGGCCTCAGTGATACCCTGAACGATCTCCATGTTGTTGACGTTGAAAGCGCCGACAGCGTAGCCGCCGTCGTAGGCCTTCTTAAACATCTCGGTAGTAGTAACAAGAGCCATTGGAATCAATCCTTTCTCAAATAGCGGCTGGAAGCCGCATATATTCGGATATATTATAGCACACTTTTTCTGTATTTCAATACAAATTTTATTATAAGCGTTTTTTAAAAAATGGAGAGATTATTGGCAAAATAACTATTTACCTTTGGGGGAAAATAGAGTATAATGTATCTGTTAAAGCATATAAAACTACCAAGGAGTGTTTTTACAATGAAAAAATCCCCCCTGCAGCTGGCAAGATACCAGTATGCTCCCAAGCTGCCCGGTATGCTGAGAAACGGCATCGCAGAGATTTCCGTCCGCAATGGCGGCGCTACGGAGTCCGTTGCGGACCAGGAGAAGATCAAGGCCCTGTTCCCCAACACTTACGGCAAGAACGAAATCATCTTCGAGAAGGGTACCAACACCTCTGAGGCCCGCAAGCAGGTGGTGGGCGTGATTCTGTCCGGCGGCCAGGCTCCCGGCGGCCACAACGTCATCTGCGGCCTGTACGATGCTCTGAAGGCTACCGACAAGGAAAACGTGCTCTACGGCTTCAAGGGCGGCCCCAGCGGCCTGCTGGAGGATGACTATGTCATCTTCGACGATGCCTACATCAACGAGTACCGCAACACCGGCGGATTCGACATCATCGGCTCCGGCCGTACCAAGCTGGAGACCCCCGAGCAGTTCGACATCGCTGCCCAGGTCTGCAAGAAGCACGGCATCACCGCCATCGTCATCATCGGCGGCGACGACTCCAACACCAACGCTGCCTGCCTGGCTGAGTACTTTGCTGCCCACAACACCGGCGTGCAGGTCATTGGCTGCCCCAAGACCATCGATGGCGACCTGAAGAACGAGGACATCGAGTGCTCCTTCGGCTTCGACACTGCCACCA
>CAZDFB010000031.1:0-17728 GCA_964504605.1 uncultured Oscillospiraceae bacterium
ACTGTAAATCTGCTGCGTTTCGCTTCGATGGTTCGAATCCGTCCTCCCCCACCACAAAGACCAATCCGAATGGATTGGTCTTTGTTTTGTACCCGGATGTATAAGCAGGCTGCAAAGGCAGCTTTTATGGGCAGACGGCTTGCCTGTCCCTCCGCTTATTACAGTCCGCACCAAATTTTCAAAGCAAATCGTTAACCGAACCGGCGAAGAGCGAGCCGTATGCCCTGCAATTATACGGAAGTTCTTTTTGTAAGGTAGTTGCGATTTTGCAGTAACTGTGCTATACTGAAATAAGAATCTCCAAACATATTTCAGGAGGCAAAGTATTATGAACATTCTGGTCACCGGCGGTGCCGGCTATATCGGTTCCCACACCTGCCTGGAGCTGCTGGAAAGCGGCTACGGTGTTGTGGTCATCGATAATCTGTGCAATTCCAACCCCAAGAGCCTGGAGCGTGTCCAGTCCCTTACCGGAAAGACTCTGAAATTCTATCAGGGCGATGTCCGGGACGAAGCACTGCTTCGCCAAATTTTTGCAGAAAATGAGATTGATGCCGTCATTCACTTTGCGGGACTGAAGGCTGTCGGTGAATCCGTAGCCCAGCCCTGGCGCTATTATGACAACAACCTGAACTCCACCCTGGTGCTGACCAAGGTCATGGGTGAGGTTGGCTGCAAGAGAATCATTTTCTCCTCCTCCGCTACAGTCTACTCCGGTGATAACGAAATGCCCCTGCGGGAAACCAGCAAGACCGGCAACTGCACCAACCCCTACGGCTGGACCAAGTATATGACCGAGCAGATTCTCTCCGGCATGGCTCATGCGGACCCGGAGTGGAGCATTGTTCTGCTTCGCTACTTCAACCCCATCGGTGCCCATTCCAGTGGTCTGATCGGTGAAGATCCCAGAGGAATCCCCAATAATCTGATGCCCTACATCACCCAGGTGGCAGTGGGCCGCCGGGAATTCCTCAGCGTCTACGGCAACGATTACGACACCCCCGACGGAACCGGTGTCCGGGACTATATCCACGTGGTGGACCTGAGCAAGGGTCATGTGGCAGCGGTGAAGTACGCGGATCAGCATACCGGATGTGAGGTCTTCAACCTGGGCACCGGCACGGGCTACAGCGTTCTGGATATGGTTCATGCCTTTAATCAGGCCAACGGTGTGGATCTGCCTTACCGGATTGTGGACCGCCGTCCCGGCGACCTGCCCACCTGCTATGCCGATCCCACCAAGAGCGCAGAGATCTTAGGCTGGAAGGCGGAGAAGACTCTGCAGGATATGTGCCGGGATTCCTGGAACTGGCAGAGCAAAAATCCTCAGGGCTTCGGGGAAGCATAATTTCTTGAAAACAACAGCACCGGTCAGGCATAAAAATGCCCGACCGGTGCTGTTTGCGGTTTATG
Source organism: uncultured Oscillospiraceae bacterium (assembly GCA_964504605.1). Taxonomy (GTDB): domain Bacteria; phylum Bacillota; class Clostridia; order Oscillospirales; family Oscillospiraceae; genus Faecousia. The sequence continues at coordinate 1,414 of CAZDFB010000031.1, forward strand.
GGATTTGGGAGGCTCAGTCCAGCCAGGTAACCAGCTCACTGTGGGCTTTGCGCTTTTTATCACGGAGGGTATCCGTATCCCTGGGATAACCCAGGGCAATGACCAGCCGGACCGGCTGAGTCAGGCCGCAGATGGACCGCAGCGCCGCATCATCCAGCCAGCCCAGAATGCAGGTTCCCAGCCCCTGAGTGTGGGCCTCGGCGGTAAGATAAGCGGCGGCGATGCCGATATCCATGGAGCGGTAATCGTTTTTCTTGAGCCGGGCACCGGAGGCAGCGGATTTCACATAATCCTCTTCGCTGACGACAATCAGAACCGGTACGTCCCCGGCGAATTTGTTCATCCCCATGCCGGTGACCGCCTGGGCGGCCCGCTTTGCCGTTTTCCCCTGGCACAGGGTAAAGTGATAGGGCTGACCGTTACAGGCAGAGGGAGCAAGTCTTGCGGCCTCCAGGACGTTCAGCAGCTTTTCCTGCTCCACCGGACGGTCCGGGTCAAAATTCCGGCAGGACTGACGCCGGGCCGCAATGTCCAGAAAATCCATGGTATTATACCTTGGCGATGGCCTGATCCAGGTCGGCAATCAGGTCTTCCGCATTTTCCAAACCGCAGGACAGACGAATCAGATCGGCACCGACACCGGCAGCCTCCAGCTCCGCGTCCGTCATCTGGCGGTGTGTGGAAGAGGCGGGATGCAGGCAGCAGGTCCGGGAATCTGCCACGTGGGTTTCAATGGAGCCAAGCTTCATGTTCTTCATGAAGACCTCCGCCGCGCTGCGTCCGCCCTTCAGGCCGAAGGAGATAACGCCGCAGGAGCCGTTGGGCATATATTTTTGTGCCAACTCATAGTATTTGTCGCCCTTCAGGCCGCAGTATTTGACCCAGGCCACCTTTTCGTTGCTCTGGAGATACTCCGCAATTTTCTGTGCGTTGGCGCAGTGCTGCTTTACCCGGAAGGGCAGGCTTTCCAGGCCCAGATTCAGATAGAAGGCGCTCTGGGGGCTCTGGATGGAGCCCAGATCCCGCATCAGCTGAGCGGTACACTTGGTGATAAACGCGCCGCCCAGGCCGAAGCGCTGGGTGTAGGTCACGCCGTGGTAGCTTTCGTCGGGAGTCGTCAGGCCGGGGAACTTGTCCGCATGGGCATCCCAGTCAAATTTGCCGCTGTCCACAATGCAGCCGCCAACGGCTGCGCCGTGACCGTCCATATACTTGGTGGTGGAGTGGGTCACGATATCGGCGCCCCACTGGAAGGGACGGCAGTTGATAGGCGTGGCAAAGGTATTGTCAACAATCAGGGGAACACCGTGAGAATGGGCGGCGTTGGCGAATTTCTCGATATCCAGAACCGTCAGCGCGGGATTGGCAATGGTTTCACCGAAAACGGCCTTGGTATTGGGCCGGAAGGCGGCATCCAGCTCCTGAGGGGTGCAGTCGGGATTCACAAAGGTGACCTCAATACCCATCCGCTTCATGGTAACGGACAGCAGATTGAAGCTTCCGCCATAGATGGAGGAAGAGGAAACAATATGGTCACCGCAGGAGGCGATGTTGAACAGGGCATAGAAATTGGCGGCCTGTCCGGAGCCCGTCAGCATGGCGGCGGTGCCGCCCTCCAGAGCGGCAATCTTAGCCGCTACCATGTCACAGGTAGGGTTCTGAAGACGGGAATAGAAGTAGCCCTCCGCTTCCAGGTCAAAGAGCTTGCCCATATCCTCGGAGGTTGCGTACTTAAACGTGGTGCTCTGGATAATGGGAATCTGCCGGGGCTGGCCGCTTTCCGGGCTGTAGCCGGCCTGAATGCAAAGGGTCTCGGTGTGAAGCTGCTGATCCATTGGAATCACCTCATAATAGAATAGATGTGTTTATTGTAACCCCAAGGTGTTTTTTTGTCAATTGGGAGAGATGATATTCCCCCAAATCCGGGATAACTGCTTAGGAACGCGAAAGGGGCCGCTTTCGCGGCCCCGGGGATTCAAATGGTTCCTGTGACGGTAAGGGTGGCGGTGCCGGGGGTGACTGTGTAGGCACCGGAGGCATCCTGGGTGACTGTAGCGGCGGGTACCGTGATCTGACCAGGCACTGTGGAGAAAAGCCCGGTGGTCTGGTTATAGGTGTACTGGGTGCCGGCAGTCCAGTTCTCCCCCGCGAATGTGACGGCAAGGGTTGTAAGGATGGGGTCAAAAGTATCGGTTATGGCGGCGTTGGTAGCAGCAGTCACGGCTTCCGTGCCATAGTTCTGGATCACAAAGGTGTAGGTTACCCGATCATTTTCCACCACCTGAGCGGGGCTGATGGCCTTGTTAACAGCAAGCCGCGGGGCCGTGTCGGCGGGAACAACCGCCTGGGCTGTGACCTGGGATCCCAGGCCGGTACCGGTCACCGTCACCGTGTTGACGATGCTGCCTCCCGGCGAAAGCGGAGCGTAGGCGGTCACATCGGCCTGATAGATGAGCACGGTATCCCCTCCGGCGGGAACCGTCAGGCCGGTAATGACCATGGGCGGTCCGGCGGTGACGGTGGGTGCAGCCTGCTGGGCTCCGTTCACAAAACCTCTGGCAGAATCTGCCGTATAAGCCAGCGGAAAGATATTGGCACCATTGTAAACGTAGCGGCCCAGATCGTCCGTCAGAGTCAGACCCGTGAGAGGAGCGGTACCGGTATTGCGCAGGGTAACCACATAGGTGATCCGGCTGCCGGGGGTATAGCTGCCCTCCAGAGCGGTTTTAGCGGCAGTCAGCACCTCCAGAATTTCGCCGTAGGCGATGTTGGAGGTGGTGGTATTGCCGTTGTAGGTCAGTGTTGCCTGATTGGAAAAGATAGCCATTGAAATGCCTCCTGTCAGAAAAATGCCGGTAATTTCCGGTGCTCCATTCTATGCGCGGTCGACAAAAGCTGACACCGGCCTGATGGCAAAAGAAAGCCCCTGCTCTCCTTGGATGAAAGCGGGGGCTTTTGCACATTTTGGGGACAGTCGCAGGCTTAATGCGTGCCACAGCATTCACACGCCCGCATTTACAAAAAGAACTTACGCTCCATGGTTTCCCGGGCTCTCTGGCTGATGCCCAGAAAAATCAGCATACCGCCCAGCAGCGCCAGCACAACCAGCGGGTACCCCGACCAGCTCAGAAATCCGGTCTTGTCAAGGGTCAGGTTCAGTAAAAATTCCATCACGGGCATAAAAAGCCCCAGGGCCAGGAACGCACCGCCAAAAACGAACAGCCTGCCCCTGCGCAGATAGCGGCACAGCGTTACCACGGCGGTAACGATCAGGCCCAATGCCCCAACCACGGGAAACGCGAAGCTCAGGAACCAGCCGCCCCCGGTCGCCAGGCTGATGTAGAGCAGATAGCCCCCCGCCACCGCGAAATCGATGGGCACAAAGATAACAGGATTGGGCTTGCGAAACCACATGGGCAGCATCACTACCACATAACCCAGCACCAGCGCTCCCGCCACATAGCCGGACCAGGTCACGCCGCCGCTGATTTGCAGATCCACCAGCAGGGTGATAAACAGGGGCACCAGAAAAAGGGTTGTCAGGATAATACGCACGCTGTTCCGGTTCATTTGTTGGACCGGGTACCGGTCCTCGGGATACAGCCGCTCCCCCTCGGGCCGGGTCAGCTCCGGATGGAACACCGTGGTTCCGCAAAGGGGACATTTCTTCTCCGAATCCGCCAGCTTTACGCCGCAATTGATGCAATACATGGTTTTTCTCCTTATTCCTCGGGTCTGTTGCTCTCCACGGTCACCGGTATTCCCATATCCCGCAGAACCTGATAGAACCGATATTCCAGATCCGGCTCACGAATGTTCCGGATAAAATTGATATACAGCGTATCCTTGAAGGACAGTACGCCGCAATTGCTGGGGGCCGTTGCCTGAACACCCAGAATGAAGTCCATCCGCTCCACATAGGGCATCATTTCCCCGGGCAGCTTTACCTGTCCCAGATTTGACAGGCTCAGGCAGGATTTCCGTTCACCCACTGCGTCAAAAACCGCTTTCATCACCATATTTTTCAGAAACAGCGGCATGACCTTAACGATCAGCATCCGCTCGCTGGTCACATTGGTGGCGATTTTTGCGCTCATCTGCTGGGGCGTGACATCCAGCCCCATCCGGTGCTGCACCGCCCGGCACAGCTGCTGAAAGCTGTATTCTCCCAGCCGGGGGTCCACCTCCGGCTGGGTATACAGGGCAAAATTTCGCAGCGTGGTACTGGGAAACAGCTTGCGCAGATTTACGGGAATCAAAACCTTCACTGCCTTGCGGTGCCGGGGATTGGGAACCCGCTCCTCCTGAAGCTCCAGCAGCGCCCGCATCATTACGGCGCTGAGGAAAACCGTCAGGCTTGCGTCATAGGCATGGGCCTTTTCCAGCACCGCCGCCGTAGGCATCCGCAGGCAGGTCAGATGCTTAAAGCCGTCGGGCTCCGGCGTTCCGGTGAGATGGAAGGCATTGCTCTCCCTGCGGCTGGCCTGAATCGGGCCGCCATAGCGCTGGAAGCTGTCCTCCAGCTCTGCCGCCGAGGGCTCCTCCAGCCGTCCCAGAACCCCCTCGCCCTGACCGATCACCAGGCCATAGCGCTGCTGCAGATACTCCGCCAGCAGGGTCTTCAGGAAAATCAGTCCGCCGTTGCCATCCGTCAGCGAATGAAAAAATTCCACCGCGATCCGCTTGTCATACACGATGACCCGGAAGGCACATCTGCGGATTTCATCCCGGGACATACCCGCCAGAGGATAGCTGTTTTCCTCCTGTATCCCGGGTGCCTGGGACAGCTGTTGCAGATAATACCAGAACACGCCCCGGCGCAGCCGGGTGGCAATGGAGGGAAAACGGCGCACCGTCACATCCAGCGCCGATTGAAGGATTTCTCTGTCCACCTTCTCCGTCATGGTGGCGGACAGCCGGAACACATTGCTCCAATTCTGCCGCCGGGCCGCGGGATAGATCTTCGCCGCGTTATCCAGAGGCATCCACCGCAGCATACGCTCCGGTGAGAGCACCCGGTTCAAAAACAGGTTGATGGTGGTAAAATCCTGCTCGTTTTCCTTCAGGCCGTACAGCACATAGGCATGCCAGCGCTCCGGGGCCACCACCAGCCTGCTTTCGCAGCCCTGGGCCCGGAGCTTCTCATGGAGGTCTGTGGAATCACTGAGCATGATTTCATCGCCGCCCACAAAAATCAGGGACGGCGGCAGCCCCTTCAGATCACCCAGCAGCGGTGAAACCAGCGGGTCCGTCCGGTCGTCGGTATAGCATTCCGCAAAAAAGTCCAGCTGCTTTTCCGATATGGAGGGGTCATTCTCCCGGTTCTCCCGGTAGGATTTTCCGGAAGCTGTCAGATCCGTCCAGGGAGAAATAGCCAGAATGCCGCTGGGCATAGCCTCCCCCAGTTCCTTCAGCTTCAGGCACAGGGCATAGCACAGGCCGCCGCCGGCACTCTCGCCGCAGAGCAGGATATCCTTTGCCCGGTACCCTTTGCGCAACAGATAGCGGTACGCCTCCAGCGCGTCCTCCAGAGCTGCCGGATACCGGTGCTCCGGCGCCAGACGGTATGCCCCGCAGAAGACCCGGGCACCGCACTGGACCGCCAGAGTCGAGGCGAAACCCTTTGCGTATTCCAGGCCGCCGCAGGTATAGCCGCCACCGTGGAGATAGAGCAAAACGCCCTTGCGCCGCTCATCCCGGGGCAACACCCAGGCTCCGTTGAAGGACGTGAAGCGGTGCTCCTTTACTATAACCCGGCGGCGGAATCTGGCTTCCATCAGCTCTCCGATCTTGTCCTGGCCCTTCCGGTTCGTCTCCAGAGAGCGGCTCTCCACCAGAGGCCGCAGAAGCGCCAGCTGAGCGCGAATAATTTTTGCGGAAATAGGCATAAAAAACGTTCCTTTGCAGTTTTCTGGTGAATAGTATACCACAATTTACGCTTCCGCTCAAGATACCTTCCGTTTTTCTTCTCTCCCTGCGGTAGACCCGCCCTCCCCCGGCGGGAGATTTTTGTTTTGGGGATTGCCAAGGCCTGTTCAAAATGCTAAAATAGTCTAAAAATCGCCAGGAGGTCACACCATGGAATACAGAACCTTAGGAAAAACCGGCTTGCGCGTCTCCCGTATGGGTTTTGGCGGCATCCCAATCCAGCGCATCGACCGGGAGGGCACCCGTGCGTTGATGAGCGGACTGATGGAGGCCGGTGTGAATTACATTGATACCGCCCGGGGCTATACCGTCAGCGAAAGCTATCTGGGCTATGCCCTGGAGGGAATCCGGGACCGGTTTATTCTGGCTACCAAAAGCATGGCCCGAACGAAGGAAGCTATGGCTGCGGATATTGAGACCAGCCTTCACAACCTGCGCACCGGCTACATCGACCTTTATCAGGTCCACAATCCCTCCCTTGCCCAGCTTGAGCAGGTCTGCGCTCCCGGGGGTGCTCTGGAGGCCCTGCTGGAAGCCCGGGCCGCCGGAAAAATCGGGCACATCGGCATTACCGCCCACTCCAGGGAGGTCTTCGCCAGGGCGCTGGAGCTTCCGTGGGTGGAGACGGTCATGTTTCCCTACAACATTGTGGAAACCCAGGGAGAATCCCTCATCGCCCGCTGCCGGGAAAAGAATATCGGCTTTATCGACATGAAGCCCCTGGCCGGCGGTGCCATTGAAGATGCCTCCATCGCCCTGCGCTTTATTCTGGCAAATCCCGATGTCAGTGTAACGATCCCCGGCATGGCAGAGCCCGGTGAGCTGGCTCAGAATCTGGCTGCCTGCACGGACACTTCCCCACTGACACATCAGGAACGGGAAAGGATTCTCGCCATCCGCCGGGAGCTGGGTACGAACTTCTGCCGCCGGTGCAACTACTGCGCGCCCTGCGCCGTGGGGATCAACATTCCCAGCGTTTTTCTGTTTGACGGTTACCTGAGCCGCTACGGTCTGGAGAACTGGGCCCGGGAGCGCTATGCCACGCTGCCCGTTCAGGCCTCTGCCTGCATTGGCTGCGGCGCCTGTGAGGACCGTTGCCCCTACCATCTGCCCATCCGTAAAATGATGAAAACCGCTGCCGACCATTTTGGAGGATAAACCATGAAACTGATTATTGTTCGTCACGGCGATCCGGACTATTCCATCGACTCCCTGACCCCCACTGGCTGGAAGGAGGCCGAGCTGCTGTCCCAGCGGCTCTCCCGGCTGGACATCAAGGCCTTTTACTGCTCTCCCATGGGCCGGGCCAGAGATACCGCCTCCCTGACGCTGAAGGCCATGGGCCGGGAAGCGGAAATTTTCCCCTGGCTCCGGGAATTCTCCGCCTGGGTCGTCCGCCCGGATTCGGACAGCGCCGGTGTTGCCTGGGACTGGCTTCCCCAGGACTGGACCCGGGAACCCATTTTTTATGACAAGGACCAGTGGATGGACCACCCCCTCTTTGAAGCAGGCCATGTCCGTGAGGAGGCCCAGTGGGTATACCGGGAGCTGGATGCCCTTCTGGCCCGCCACGGCTATGTCCGTGAGGGCAACAATTACCGGGCCGAAAAGCCCAATACGGATACCATCGTGTTTTTCTGCCACTTTGGTCTGGAATGTGTGCTGCTGAGCCATCTGCTCGGCATCTCCCCCATGCCCCTGTGGCATAACACCTGTGCCGCCCCCGCCTCCTTCACCCTGCTGACCACCGAGGAGCGGCGTCCGGGCATTGCCTCCTTCCGTATGAATACCTTCGGAGACACCTCCCATCTGTACGCCGGGGGACTGGAGCCATCCTTCTCCGCCCGGTTCTGCGAAACCTACGACAATTGGGAGCAGCGCCACGACTGATTTGATCTGCCAAAGAATGCGGGTACCCCTGAGGGGTGCCCGCATGAAAAATCCATGATTTCGGTCAGCTTCTCCATAGGGGGAAGCCAGGTTTTTTACTTTTTTTGACACGCTGAACCGCACGTTTTGTGCCGGTTATTGGCATTGCGCCACTCCCCCGAATAATCCAAACGAAAGTTGAGGGTGACAACCCCATGAACCGTTCCTCCCGTTCCATCACCGAGGGTGTAATCTGGAAGCAGCTGCTGAGCTTCTTCTTCCCGATCCTGATGGGCTCCTTTTTCCAGCAAATGTACAACACTGTGGATACCATCATCGTGGGCCGTTATGTCGGCACCCACGCGCTGGCAGCCGTCGGTGCCTCCTCCCCCATTATCAATCTGGTCAGCAATTTCTTTATCGGCGTTTCCTCCGGTGCCACGGTCATCCTATCCCAGTGCTACGGTGCCGGCGACCGGGAGGGCAGCTCCCGGGCCATCCATACCGGCACTGCCCTGGCGCTGGTTCTGGGATTGACGGTGAGTGTACTGGGTATTTTCTTTTCTCCCCAGCTGCTTCGGCTTATCGACACCCCGGGCAGCAGCCTGACAGACGCAATTTTATACAGCCGGATCTATTTTTCCGGCAGCATTGCCTCCATGCTCTACAACATGGGTGCCGGCATTCTGCGGGCCATGGGCGACTCCCGGAAGCCCACCCTTTTCCTGATTGCTGCCTGCGTGACCAATATCGCACTGGATTTGTTCTTTGTCCGGGGGCTGAATATGGGCATTGCTGGTGTGGGAATTGCCACCGTTGTTTCCCAGATCGTCAGTGCGGTGCTGGCCCTTGCCGTTTTGCTGCATCAGCGGGAAACGGAACGGCTGCAGCTTTCAAAAATCCGCTTTCACCGGGTCCTTCTGGGCCGGATTCTTGCCATCGGCATCCCCGCCGGGCTTCAATATGTCATGTTTGACCTTGGCAATCTCATCGTTCAGGCCGGTATCAACTCCTTTGGCGATGCCACCATTGCAGCCTGGGCCGCCTACGCCAAATCCGATGCCATCACCTGGATGATCTCCGGTGCCTTCGGTGTCTCGGTTACCACCTTCGTCGGGCAGAATTTTGGTGCCCAGCGGTACGACCGGGTCCGTAAATGCGTCCGGGTTGCCATGACCATGAGCATTGCGGTGGTTGGTGTTCTCAGCATTCTTCTGGTACTCTTCCGCCACCAGATTCTGGGCATTTACACCCCCGATCAGGACGTAATCCGTATTGGCGGCGAAATGATGATGCAGATTGTACTGTTCAACGCCCTGTTTATGCCCATTGAAATTTTCGCCGGAACCATGCGCGGCACAGGCTGCGCCATTCCGCCCACCGTCATCATGGTCGTTTGCGTATGTCTTGTCCGGGTGGTCTGGGTTCTGACTTTGGTGCCCCGGTTCCACCGGCTGGAGACGGTCACCGTCGTCTACCCTCTGAGCTGGCTGCTGGCCTCGGCTGTTTTTCTCGTTGTCTATCTCCGGGGGAACTGGCTTCGCAAGCGCATCGCCGCGCTGGGCCTGGACCCGGAGCAATGATCTGCCGCATCCGGCATTGTGCACAATTATCTTCGTCTTTCTGTCAAAAAACTTGTTCCATTTCTTGACTGTCCACTGTCCGTATGCTATACTTTATCTGTTAAGTTGCATATTGCACTTATCCAAATACGAAAGGAGATTTTATTCATGCGTAATGTGACTATTTTGCGCCAAGCCCGCTTTGCCAAATCCGGCCAGCCTCTAGAGTCCGTGGCTCTGCCCCACACCTGGAATAATCTGGACGGTCAGGACGGCGGTGCAGATTACTGGCGCGGCATCGGCACCTATGAGATCGAGCTGCCCAACCCCACCGAGGGCACCCGGCAGTACATTGAGTTCCAGGCTGCGAACCATGTAGCCACCGTTTACTGCAACGGTCGGGAGCTGGGCACCCACAAGGGCGGCTTCTCCACCTTCCGCTTTGAGCTGACCCCCGCCATGCTGCCCTCCGGCAACGTGCTGACCGTTGTGGTCTCCAATGCCAAGTCCGATATCTATCCCCAGAGTGCCGACTTTACCTTCTACGGTGGCCTGTACCGGGACGTGAGCTACATCGAGGTGTCCGATGCCCATTACGACCTGCTGATGGACGGCACCTGCGGCGTTTTCGTCACCCCCCACGCTTCCGGCAAGACCCGGGTAGACCTGTTCCCCGTAAGTGCCGAGGGCTGCACCCTGAAGGTGGAGCTGAAGGACGCCGAGGGCAATGTTGCAGGCAGCGCCGAAACGGAAGCTGTTGCCCATGCTCATGTGCTCATCGACGTGAACGAGCCCCACAAGTGGAACGGCATGGCTGACCCCTACTGCTACACCGCCACTGCCACCATTCTGGAAGGTCAGGAGGAAGTGGACCGGGTTACCATTACCTACGGCTACCGCTCCTTCCATGTGGACCCCAACACCGGCTTTTGGCTCAACGGCAAGAACGTTCCCCTTCACGGTGTTTCCCGCCACCAGGACCGGCTGGACAAGGGCTGGGCAATTTCCAGAGAGGACCACGAGGAGGATGTGGCCCTGATTAAGGAGCTGGGCGCCAATACCATCCGTCTGGCTCACTACCAGCACGCCCAGTATTTCTACGACCTGTGCGACCACACCGGCTTTGTGCTGTGGGCTGAGATTCCTTTCATTTCTCAGTTCATTCCCACCGAGGAGGCTTACGAGAATACCATTTCCCAGATGACCGAGCTGGTTGCCCAGAACTACAACCACCCCGCCATCTTCTTCTGGGGCATCTCCAATGAGATTCTCATTGGAGCCGACCGGGAGGATCTGCGTCAGAACCTGCGGGATCTTCACGAGCTGGCAAAGACCATGGACCCCAGCCGTATGACCACCATGGCCCAGGTCACAATGACCCCCATGAATTCCGAGCACAACGAAATCACCGACGTACTCAGCTACAACCACTACTTCGGCTGGTATGTTGGCGAGGTGGAGGACAACGGTCCCTGGCTGGATAAATTCCACGCTCTGCACCCCGACAAGTGTCTGGGCGTTTCCGAATACGGCGCGGAAAACATCCTGAAGTGGCACACCGCCGAGCCGGATAACCACGACTACACCGAGGAATACGCCAACTACTATCACCAGGAAATGCTGAAGACCTTTGCCACCCGTCCCTACCTGTGGGCGACCCATCAGTGGAACTGCTTCGACTTTGCCGCCGATGCCCGTGACGAAGGCGGTGTCCGGGGCCGGAACAACAAGGGCCTTATCACCTACGACCGGAAGATTAAGAAGGATGCCTTCTATGTCTACAAAGCATGGTGGAATCCCGAACCCATGATTCACGTTGCCGGCTGCCGTTTCGTCAACCGTGGCCCCGGCGCTGAGCGAGATGTGATTGTCTATACCAACTGTGAAAATGTCACGCTGGTTGTCAATGGTCAGGAAGTCGCCACCAAGGCCGCCGTGGACCATATGATTACCTTTGAGAACGTGGTTGTGGACGGTGCCAACGTGATTTCCGCCTTCTCCGGCGATGTCAAGTCCAATACTGTTGAGCTGAACGGCGTTGCGGAGCACGACTATTCCTACGATCTGCCCGATGGCAATGCCGCCGCCAACTGGTTCGACGATCCCGCCGCCGTAGCTGCCCGGAATGCCCTGAAGTACCCCAAGGGCTATTTCTCCATCAAGGACAAGATCTCCGTCATTATGGCCAATCCCCAGGCCGCTGCCCTTCTGGGCGGCCTGATGAAGCAGATGGCCTCCCGTGCCGGTGCCGGTGTTATGGACATGAGCCAGGCCGGTGAAAGCATGATGGAGTTCATGGGTATGATGCGTCTGACCGACCTGCTGAAAATGAGCGGCGACCGGGTCACCATGGACGAGAAAATTGCTCTGAACGAGGCTCTGAACAAGATTAAGAAGTAATTCCCCTTCCCGAATCCTTCAGCCGGGTGCTGCCAATGCGGCGGCACCCGGTTTTTGCGTCCGCAGAGAGGCAAAGAAAAAATGGACGAAAATTCTTGCTATTTCCCGGAAATGCTGGTACAATAAGCGGTAGTGAATTTTGACTGGAAAGAGGGAACCGGTATGGTCAGAGAGGGTTTTGATAACGAAAAATATATTCAGATGCAGTCCGCTCACATTCGGGAACGGATTGCGCAGTTTGGCGGGAAGCTTTACCTGGAATTCGGCGGAAAGCTCTACGATGACTACCATGCATCCCGGGTGCTGCCCGGCTTTCAGCCGGACAGTAAGCTGCGGATGCTGCTGAACCTGAAGGATCAGGTTGAGATGGTCATTGCCATCAACGCGGCGGATATCGAAAAGAACAAGATCCGCGGTGACCTTGGCATTACCTACGACCGGGACGTAATCCGGCTGATCGATATTTTCCGGGGGCTTGGTCTGTACGTCTCCAGCGTTGTGCTGACCCGATACAACGAGCAGGCCGCCGCAAAGGCCTTCCAGGCCCGTCTGGAGGCCATGGGCATGAAGGTATATCACCACTATGCCATCCCCGGTTATCCCGCCAACACGGCGCTTATCGTCTCTGACGAGGGTTACGGAAAGAACGACTACATTGAAACCACCCGGGAGCTGGTGGTTGTGACCGCCCCCGGCCCCGGCAGCGGCAAGCTGGCTACCTGTCTGAGCCAGCTCTACCATGAGCATAAGCGTGGCCTGCTGGCAGGCTACGCCAAATTTGAGACCTTCCCCATCTGGAACATCCCCCTGAATCACCCGGTGAACCTGGCCTATGAGGCTGCCACCGCTGATCTCAACGATGTGAACATGATCGACCCGTTCCACCTGGATGCCTATGGCGTCACCACAGTCAACTACAACCGGGATGTGGAGGCCTTCCCCGTGCTGGTCGCCATGTTTGAAAAGATTCTGGGCTACTGCCCCTATAAATCCCCTACGGATATGGGTGTGAACATGGTGGGCAACTGCATTTATGACGATGAGGCCGTTCGTTTCGCCTCCTGTCAGGAGATTGTGCGCCGCTACTATACCGCCCTTGCCGACCAGAAGCAGGGCAAGGTCACGGACGACGTGGTTTACAAGCTGGAGCTGCTGATGAAAAAGGCCGGTGTCACCGCCGGAGAACGGACCGTCGTGGCCCCTGCCCTGGAGCTGGCGGAGCGGACCGGAAAGCCCGCCGCGGCAATGGAGCTGCCGGACGGAACCATCGTCACCGGAAAAACCTCCGATCTGCTGGGTGCCTCCTCCGCCCTTTTGCTCAATGCGCTGAAGATTCTTGCCAACCTGCCGGATGAGCTTCATCTGATTTCCCCTGCGGCGATTGATCCCATTCAGTACCTGAAGGTGGAGCATCTGGGCAACCGGAATCCCCGGCTCCACACCGACGAGACACTGATTGCCCTCTCCATTTCCGCGGCAACCAGCCCCACGGCGGAAATGGCTATGGAGCAGCTCAGCAAGCTCCGGGGCTGTGAGGTCCATTCCTCCGTGATTCTGTCCCCGGTGGATGAGCGAACCTTCAAGCGTCTGGGTGTGAACCTGACCTGCGAGCCCCGATACAAGGTATAAAACACAAAAACGTGGTACCACCGCTGTGGTACCACGTTTTTTCAGTATCAGGCTTTTTGCTCGCAGTACAGGCACCGGCGGATATCCGCCGCTTTGTCCGTAAGCCGAAAAATCTGAGGAAGCTCCTGCTCCGTCTGGCAGATACACTTGGGATTGCGGCACACCCGGTCATAGACCCAGTCGGAATCCTCCACCGGCTCCCGGGCAGGATTTTCCTCCGCCTCCCGCAAAAGTTTCAGGATCAGCGACATCCGCATGAACTTACCGTTAAGAGCCTGGCGGAAGTAAGCCGCCCGGGGATCGTCATCCACCTTTACGCTGATTTCGTTGACCCGGGGCAGCGGATGCAGCACCGCCATGCACTCCTTTGCCAGCGTCATTTTCTCGGCGGTGAGCACATAGCTGTCCTTCAGCCGTGCGTATTCAGCAGGATCATCGAAGCGCTCCTGCTGAATGCGGGTCATATACAGCACATCCAGCTCTGGAATCGCATCCTCCAGGGAAGTGACCTCCGTATAGGGAATGTGCTGCGCTTCCAGCACATTGTAGCGGATATAGCTGGGCAGCTTCAGCTCCTCGGGAGAGATCAGCACAAAGCAGATTCCCTCGTAGCGGCTCATGGCCTCAATCAGGGAATGCACCGTCCGTCCGTATTTCAGGTCGCCGCAAAGGCCGATGGTCAGGTGATCCAGCCGGCCCAGCTCCCGGGAAATGGTCAGCAGATCCGCCAGCGTCTGGGTGGGGTGGTTATGTCCGCCGTCACCAGCATTGATGACCGGAACGGTAGCATTCCGGGATGCCACATAAGGTGCGCCCTCCCGGGGGTGACGGATAGCCATAATATCGGCATAGCAGGAGATAATCTTGGCGGTATCCGCCATACTCTCGCCCTTGGCGGCGGAGGAAGAGGATGCCTCGCTGAAGCCGATCACGCTTCCGCCCAGCTCCAGCATAGCCGCCTCAAAGCTCAGGCGGGTACGGGTGGAGGGCTCAAAAAACAAGGTAGCCAGCTTTTTATGTCGGCAGGCCTCCCGGTAAGCATCAGGATTGGCAATGATATCCTTGGCGGTGGCAATGAGCCCGTCCAGCTCCTCCACACTCAGGTCCAGGATGCTGATAAGACTTCTCATATTATTTCGCTCCGTTCACAGCCAGATAGTTCTTGATACGGGTGACGTTCTCCTCGTTGGCGGGGTCCTCCTCCAGATATTCGATGATGTCATACACATCCACTACAGAGTACACGGGGAAGCCGAACTGCTCCTCGATCTCCTGCATGGCACCCTTCTCGCCCTGGCCCTTCTCCTTGCGGTCAACCATGATGAAGGTTGCGGCAACCTTGACACCCTCCAGCTGACCCAGGATAGCCATAGACTCCCGGATGGCAGTACCGGCGGTAATCACATCCTCAATGATGACAACCTCTTCACCGGCCTTGGGCACATAGCCCACGAACATACCGCCTTCGCCATGATCCTTGGCCTCCTTGCGGTTGAAGAAGAAGGGCAGATCCAGCCCCTGCTGGCTCAGGGCCACAGCGGCGGAGATGGACAAGGAGATGCCCTTGTAGGCGGGACCATAGAGGACAGCCTTCTTATTTCCCAGCTTTTCGGTGTAGGCTCTGGCATAGAACTTTCCCATCTGGCTGATCTGATCGCCGGTTTTAATCATACCGGCGTTGATGAAATAGGGAATTTTCCGACCGGACTTGGCGGTGAAGTCACCGAATTTCAGCACACCGGCGTTTTCCAGAAACTGAATAAATTCTCTCTTGTAGCTTTCCATGATTTTCCTCCATTTTTACAGTTGTAGGGCGGTTTGGGATAGGACGGGAAACCCATCCCCTACGGTTGGAATAGTTTCCCAATATGGCTGTAGGGGCGACCAATGGTCGCCCCTGTCTCACCGAGGGGGCAACACCCCTCAATGGGAGCCTTTAGTCGCAGAATTCAGCGACGCAGCGCTCATAGGCGGCTACGGGATCGGCAGCCTGGGTGATGGGGCGGCCTACCACGATGTAGTCGGAGCCGATGATTTTGGCCTGGGCGGGGGTCATGACCCGCTTCTGGTCGCCCACATCGCCGTCAGCAAAGCGGACACCGGGGGTGATGGTCAGGAAGCTCTGACCACAGCGGTCATGGACCTTCTGGGCCTCCAGAGGGGAGCACACCACACCGTCCAGGCCGGCGTTCTTAGCGGTTTCGGCGTAGTGCATAACCACCTGATCGATGGGTTCGTGAATCAGCAGATCCTTTTCCATGCTCTCCTGATCGGTGGAGGTCAGCTGGGTCACGGCAATCAGCAGGGGCCGGGTGCCGTCGGGCCGGGTCAGGCCTTCCAGAGCGCCCTTCATCATGGCGGTGGTACCGGCGGCGTGGAGATTGGTAATGTCCACATCCAGGTTCCGCAGCACGGACATGGCCTTCTTGACGGTGTTGGGAATATCGTGGAGCTTCAGGTCCAGGAAAATCTTGTGGCCCCGGGCCTTGATCTGCCGGACAATTTCCGGGCCCTCCGCATAGTACAGCTCCATGCCGATTTTCACAAAGGGCTTCCGACCGGTGAACTTGTCCAGAAAGGCAAAGGTCTCCTCAGCGGAAGAAAAATCACACGCGACAATAACGTCCTTACCCATTTTTGACTCCTCCAATAATCTCTTCTAAATTTTGAATTCCGTATTTTTCCATGGTCTCCGGCAGTGCCCGGACAATGTCCCGGCAGGCGAAGGGGTTAATCAGGTTGGCGGCACCCACCTCTACGGCGGTAGCACCTGCCAGCATCATCTCAATCACATCTTCGGCAGACTGCACGCCGCCCATGCCGATAACGGGGATACTGACGGCATTTGCCACCTGGTAGACCATCCGCACCGCCACCGGGAAGATGCCGGGGCCGGAATAGCCGCCCATGGTGTTGGCGATGACGGG
>CAZDFB010000032.1:0-17569 GCA_964504605.1 uncultured Oscillospiraceae bacterium
AGATATAAAGCACCGCCTAATATACCGTTATGGCATAGGCTACACATAAAAAATTCTTTCATATAGATTTCTCCTACAAATTCCGGTTTTCTCGCTCTTTCGCTAAATAACGTATATCAGAATAATGCGAATCAATCTACCGTTTTATGACCGCCCCGGGAAGCCGGTTTCTGTATGATATCAGCCCCGCATCATGCGCTTACGGGCAATGTTGATGGGTCCCTCCTGCATCCGGTTGATCCAGGCAAGGCTCTTGCCGCAGCCGTAGGCCACGCACTGGTCCGGATCGTCCGCCAGAATGCAGCCGATACCGGTCCGCTCCATCAGCAGCTCCGGCATACCCCAGATCTGGGCGCAGCCGCCGGTAAGAGTAATGCCGCTCTCCGAAATATCCGACACCAGCTCCGGGCTGGTCTGCTCCAGCACCGCCAGAACCTCATCGGCAATCTGCCGGGCAGGGCGGCGCAGGACCTCATAAATTTCAGATGCCACCAGCGTAACCGTCTTGGGCATACCGGTCTTGGCATCACGGCCCTTGATGTTCATACTCCGCTCTTCACTGCGGGGGTAAACCTGTCCCAGCTGAATCTTCACAGATTCCGCCGTGACCCGCCCGATGACCACGCCATGCTGCCGCCGGACATACCGGGCGATGGCCTCGTCAAAAGCGTCACCCGCCACCTTCAGGGAGGAAGAAACCGCCACGCCGTTCATGCTCAGCACCGCGATATCCGTTGTACCGCCACCGATATCCACGACCATGTGACCCTTTGCGCCCTTGATGTCCAGCCCGGCACCCAATGCCGCCGCCAGAGGCTCCTCAATCAGGAATACACGCCGGGCACCGGCCTCAATCGCCGCGTTGATAACGCTGCGCTCCTCTACCTCCGTAACACCGCTGGGCACACAGATGACCACACGGGGCTTGGGGGTAAACACAGAGGCCTTGGTTGCGCTGCGGAACATATTGGACAGCATTTTTACGGTCATTTCGTGGTCGGAAATAATGCCGTCACGCAGAGGCTTCATGGCAACCACATTACCCGGCGTACGGCCCAGCATATTTCTGGCTCCCGCGCCTACGTCCAGTATATTGCCGGTATTCTTATCCACGGCAACCACAGAGGGCTCCTTGACGGTAATGCCCTTTCCATCGGTATAGATCAGCACATTGGAGGTACCCAGGTCAACACCCAGGTCATTGGAAAAAAATAAAGACATAGTATCACCTGCTTGGTTTCATTTATGTTTACGTGCCGCGGCAACGACACCGCAATGAACCTGTGAAGCACCGGCGGTCAGCAAAACCCGGGCGCATTCACCGGCTGTCGCTCCTGTGGTGAGAATATCATCCAGCAGGAGGATCCGTTTTCCCTGTATATACTCCGGGTCCACCGCCCGGTAGACGCCCAGAACATTGGCCTTTCGCCTTGCGTACCCGGAAAGCCGGGATTGGGGCGGATTGTCCCGGCGCTTGTGGAGCAGCCGTCTGGGCTCCATGCCCAGCTCCTGTCCCACAGCCTTCGCCAGAAGCTCCACCTGATCGTAGCCCCGGAGCAGTCTGCGCAGCCGTCCGGTAGGCACCCAGGTAAGGCAGTCAAATCCCTCCGGTTGCTCCCGGAGCAGCTTTACCGCCAGAAGCCGGCCATAGCCTCCCGCCAGGTTCCGCTTGCCCCGGAACTTATAGCCCAGGAGGCTTTTTCTGACTTTCCCTTCATAGTACCAAACAGAAGTCCAGCTGTCAAGAAACTGAAGCTTCTGTTTTCCCGGCGGGCACTCCGGCCCGTCAATCCGGCAGGGCCGGCACAGGTCCGTCTCTCCCCGGGACAGCACCTTTCCGCACAGCACACATTTTGGCGGAAACAGAATATCGGACAACACACCCATTGCGCACCCTCCAATTCTGCGGAAGAAATCGGCCGGTTCCTATTGGTTTCCAGCCAGGGCTCCAGCCCCGGCAATTTTTACAGAAACCTAATGTAAGAATAGCACAAAACAAGCATAATTGCAACCATTTTCCTGTATTTCCACATCGTCGGAAGCATCTTAAGGAGACTGAGGGCCCTTGCGGTACGCAAAGAGGACACAGCGAAAGAACGCTGTGTCCTCCTTATCCCGATTTATGGATGGAGCCGCTTTATCATTGCCAGAACACGGCTGGCATTGATCTGCATCTGCCTGCGGTCCAGGCTTCCCGCCTTCAGGCCCTCCAGAATGTCCTTATAATCCCCCTTTCCGCCGGGCATTACCAGATCTCCGCCTGCCGCCGCAATGCCGGAAGCCCTGGGAGCCGGGTATTTGGAGCCCTGGGAAAGCATATCGCTGCCCACCAGCCAGTCCGTCATCACAACGCCCCGATAGCCGTTTTCACTGCGCAGATAGTCCTCCGTCAGGTCCCGGCGCTCAGAGGTATGCACGCCGTTCAGAAGATTATAGGAGCTCATCAGCGCATGGGGCTGAGCCTGCCGGACACAGATGCCAAAGCCCCGGAGATAAATCTCCCGGAGGGCCCGCTCGGACACCATGCTGTTACTGGCATAGCGGTTGGTCTCCTGATTGTTGACGGCATAGTGCTTGATGGTGGTCCCGCAGCCGGGGTGCCGCTGCACGCCCCGGGTAAGCTCTGCGGCAAAAATGCCGCTGAGCAGAGGGTCCTCGGAAAAATATTCAAAATTCCGGCCGCAGCGGATATCCCGGTGAATATTCAGTGCAGGAGCCAGCCACAGATGAACGCCGAAGCGCTCCATTTCCGATCCCACGATATCGCCGCAGGCAAAGGCCAGTTCCCGGTTCCAGCTCTGGGCCACCGCGGTGCCGGTGGGGATGGCAGTGGCGTACTGGTGCCGGATTTCCGCGTTCTTTTTGGGCTTGGGATTCATGAGAGAGGTCAGCATTGCCAGGGGCCTGGGCATAAAATCCAGAATTGTGGCAGGCATGGTCTCTCCAATGGGATGGATGCCCTTTTCGTCTACGGTATAGCTCTGGCTCAGCCGCAGGCCGGCAGGCCCATCCGCCATGACCACAGGAGCAACTCCCCTGCTTTTGAGCATTCCGGTGGTTTCTCCCGCCGCACCGGCAACGTTTTTACTGGCATTGCCGATTACACTGAGCATTCCGCCCCTGGGATCAAAGGCTCCCACGTTCAGGTACGCCAATTCCTCATCGGTCAGTTCCTGAACCTGGGGCTCAATCTCCGGCGCTTTTCCGTAGACCACCTTCTCCGTCCGGATATCCGCCGCCCTGACACACACCACCGGCACATTTTCCGGAATATCCGTATTCCGGCGGGAATCGGGCTTCCAGTCGTCAAAATCGGGCTTTCCGCCAATGTGGCGCACCTGCTTCACCGTCACAGTGTCATCCAGCCGGACTACGCCGCAAAGGGTGGTATCTACGCTGCTGCTTCCCAGCCGAAGCGCATAATCTCCCTTTTCCAGAATGTAGGCAGCGTTCTCCGTGTCGAAGGAAGCCAGCTCGGACAGACGGAAGGTCAGCTTCACCTGCTGACTGTCGCCGGGTGCCAGCTCCCGGGTCTTTTCAAAGGCCGCCAGCGTCTGATAGGGCTGGTCCAGCTTCCCCTCCGGGACACTGACATAGAGCTGGACCACCTCCTTGCCGGGGAAAGCCCCGGTATTCCGGACATTTGCCGTGACGCAGATGCTTTCTCCCTGCGCTTCTGCATCCACCCGGGAGATTTCAAAGGTGCTGTAGCCCAATCCGAAGCCAAAGGGCACCATAGCACGCTTACCCACGCTGTCAAAATACCGGTAGCCAACATAAATACCCTCCCGGTAGCGGGTATCCTCCAGACCGCCGAAGTCCCCGATTTCACCGCTTTCTCCACAGGCCGCCCAGGTTGTGGTCAGCTTACCGGAGGGATAGGCCCTGCCAAGCAGCAGATCAGCAAGGACGCTGCCGGTATCCACACCCAGCTGGGAGAGAACCAGAATATTGCCCACATTCATGACCGGAGTCAGATCAACCGGGCCACCTGTATTGATGACCAGCAAAAATTTGTCGTATTTTCCGTTCAGCTCCAGAATATGGCGCTTTTCCGTTTCCGTCAGCAGAATATCGCCGGAGGTATAGCTGCGGTCGTTTCCCTCACCGGATATCCGGGACAGGACATAAACCGCCACGTTCCCCGCCCCGTCCAGAGGCAGCGCATACTCCGGCTCCGGCATCACCGCGCCCATGCCCTCCACAATGGCGTTGGTATGCTTCGCCCTGGCCCGGGCCTTGATATCCCGGATGAACTGTTTTTTCGCTTCAGCCCGGATTTTGTCATAGGCATCCAGCCATTTTTCCGTAGTGATTTCAAAGCCGGCCTCCTTCAGACCCTGTTCCACGTTGACAAAATACCGGGAATTGACTTCACCTGAGCCGGTACCGCCCTTCACGGTGTACCTTGCGCCGCTGCCATAGAGGGCCAGCTTACCGGGCTTTTCCAGAGGGAGCGCTCCGTCCCGCTTCAGAAGGACCGTACACTCCGGCAGCAGCTTTCTCAAGCGTGCAAGATGGTCCTTTTCATATTGCTGCAGTTCCATATGCTATACTCCTTTTTATTCTTCTGCCATTTGGGAAGCGCTCTGATGCTTCCCGCCACTGTTTTTTCCCCAGCTCTTTTCTCCGTCAAGCACGCGAAAAGCCTCCTTTGCCATCCGCATACCGCCGATCGCCCCCGGGTGGAGATGGTCGCCGGAATCGCAGGGCTCGTCGAAAAGGGCCGGATCGGTGCTGTCCCGGGTGACTGCATCAAAGTCAATCACGCCGTCGAACGCGGTGCTTTCCCGGATGGCTTTGTTCAGCGCCAGGCGCTCCTTTTCGTGCCAGGGTTGATAACCTGTAGATGCCCCTCTGGGGGTGATGGTGGCGATGTAGGTCTTTAATCCTGCGGTCTTTGCGCCCTTGTTCAGCTCCAGCAGCGCTTCCATCAGCTTTTGGGCACCGTGCTCTTCAATCTGCTTCCAGTCCCGGGTCATACCGATATCGTTGGTACCCAGGGCAAAGATCACACCGGTGACACCTGTCTCCTCCAGAACATCCGTGCAGAAGCGGCTGACTGCCTTAGGGCCCCACATGGACATAAATTTGGACATAGGATCAGAAAGGAGCTGATTTCCGCCAATGCCCTTGTTAATCACAACGGTGTTCCTCAGCAGTTTTCCAAGCGGCTTCGTCCAATGGCTCTGCTGGGTAATTGAGTCGCCAAAGCAGACAAGCACATCCTTCTCCTGCACCGTCAGCACCTCGATACCGGACAGAACCGGTATCACCGGGGACATATTGTAGATGGTGTCCCGGATGCCCTTCTTCGCTGCAGGCATCTGCCGCTGCAGCGCATAATTGCCTTTTTTGCTGTAGCGGACGCTCTCGGAGATTTGGTTGCCGGAGGTTGCCTGACCCTCAAAGGCCATGGAAACGGTGATATCCATGCCCTCGGTGACGGGAAGCTCTGCGGCATCCGTGTAGAGGCTCTGCTTCGGCTCTAGAAGGATGTCTCTCTTCCCTCCCACAGTCATGGGCACGATACCGCCGTTCCCGGACTGAAGACCAATCTGAAGAATGTGCACCGGCTTTTTCCCTTCCTGATTGCTCAGCCGCAGCCGGATCTGATTGCCGCATAGGCAGGAAACAATCGTTATCTTTACGGTATGATTCTTATAATTTCCGCACATCAGGCCCATATCCACGTGGGCCTGGGCCCAGGTTGTGATCCATTTTCCCATAAAGTCAGCCCTCCAGTTCAAATTTCAAAAAGTCAATGCTTCCCTTTCCCTGATAGGTAACGGACAGTGCCCTTTCTCCCGCCGCCGGCAGACACGCTGCACTGAATTGCGTCCACCCCCTGCTGGGGGTAACCGGAATTTCGGCAAGAACTTCCTCATCGGCCCTTACAAGAAGGGTTCCTCGACCCTTTCCCCGGACCGTCACGGTGATGCTTCCGGGATTGTCCAGCCGGAAATACTTAAATACCGCGGTGGACCCGGCACGGAGATTTTCAATATACTGCCGGGCATTTTCACCGTCCGACTCATCCTGGGTAAAGGCAGGATGCTTCCGGTTCTGAATCATGGGATGGGCACTGAAGACACACCCCTCTTGCGAATACAGCTGGCAGGCAATCCGTGCTTCATAGGTGCCTGTTCCAGGAAAGGCCTCGCCCATTCCGATACTGGTCATCTCCGCCTGGCGGAAGGAACCGTCCTGAAGCATTGTGATTTTTGCCACGCAGGCCTGGCGGGAGAACATATGGCGATTGGTCTGGCGGTGGAAAAAGACGAAATAATCATCCCCCACCTTCTCCACGCTGCCATGATTGTTTCCGATATAATTACGGGCCGCCATATTGGCTTTGCTGTTAAAGGTCATGCTGGCCGGGCCATAGAGCCCGATGTCACCGTTGGATACCAGTGTTCCGCCGAAACGGAAGCCGCCATCGGGGCGGTCGGACACCGCCCAGCACAGCTCGTGGCACTGCACCGAGGAATAGATAAAATAATACCTGCCATTAAATTTACGGATGGAGCTTGCCTCAAAAAATTCGTGGCCCTCAAACCCAGTACCGGCGGAATTCTCCACATTGGGAATAACCGGGGTCAGCCGAGAGCAGACGGTTAGCATATCCGGCTTCAGCTCCATATGATAGGTATATTTGTGGGTTGCACCGGAGCGCTTCGCCATTTGCAGGTTCAGCGGAGACTGACCGGCATACAGGTGGATGCGTCCATCGTCGTCCACCAGCACCGCAGGATCAAAGGGTCTCGTATCCCCTGCCCGCTGCCCGATGACATTCCCCTCATCATCTTGCACATAGCCATAAAATTCATACTGCCCCGCCGGGGTATCGCAAACCGCCACAGCAATTTTCGGCTTGTTCGCCAGGCAGTAATACATATAGTATCTGCCATCTGGGCCCCGGCAAAGGTCCGGCGCCCACATTTCGCATTTTCCGTCCGCATTGTCCGGATCCTGGTTCTTGCGGTAGGTAACACCCTCGCAGCGCCAGTGGGAAAGGTCATTCAGTGGCGCGCTCCAGCCCATATAGTCGTTCATACAGAATTTTTCCGTTGAAGCTGTCGTGGGAGCCGATAATATAGAGCCGGTCCCCGAATACATGGGGCTCACCATCGGCAATGTATTCCCACCCTGGAAGATAAGGAGAAGTCATTTGTTTCATTGTTATACTCCTTTCCTGAGAAAACCGCAAGAGCGGTGACATCAGCCGCCGCTCTGTGCGCAAACATTATTTTTGCAGCTTTTTGTTCATATCCGCGCGGATTTCGTTTGTAACGGGATACTTGCGCAGAATCAGCCAGGATACCACGCCCAGAATACCGGGGACAAGACCCATGATGACCACAAACCAGGTCAGCATGGTAGGAATAGCGCTGAGTTTCCCCAGAAATGCATCCGTCACGGAGTCAACCTCGTAGCCGATGGCAACCAGAATCGCACCCACCAGTGCGGAGGAAATGGCGTTCTGGCCCTTATCCAGGAACTTGTTGCAGGCATTACACAGGGCGCTGCGGTCCTTCCCGTTTTTGTAGATCTCGTAGTCCATGCATTCCATATTGATTGTGGAACCGGGAATAAAGTCCGCGCCCAGGGCCGTAGCCACAACGAACATACACAGGAAGAAGGGCACGGGAGAGAGTCTCAGCACACCTGTCATCTCCAGCACGAACAGCAGCAGACAGGGCACGGACTGCAGGCCGATGAGCATTTTGTGGAACTTAATGGGGGAGCCAACCTTCTTCATGATGGGCCCGGCTACAAAGGTTCCCACGATCAGAGGCAGGAACATCATCATGGAGGCGATCAGGGACAGCATACCAAATTTGCCGGTATCCACCACACCGGTGGACAGATCCGTGCAGTAGGCCCACTTCACATAATAGGTGCAGGTTGCAAAGAGGAAGGTCCAGATAAAGCCGGAAAACAGCTGATCCAGCAGTCTGACGCGAAGGGCATCATTGGTTTTCAGCATTCCGAAAATATCCGTCAGCTTGACCTGATCTTCTTCATCCCCCTCTGCATGGTACTTCTCCCGAACCATGGCAAGTCCCGCAATGGAGATCACGGCACCCACCGCCACCAGAACGGTAATGGTAACACCAAAGGAGGTGTGCATATTCTGGAAAGTGTTGTTCACAGCGTTGATAATGGTGATAAGAGCGGCGCCGATCATGCCCACCACCATATTGGTCATCCGGGGGCCAATCAGCAGCTTACCCCGGGCGTTGGGGTCCAGGGTCATGGTACGGTACAGCAGATTGGGCGCATAGAAGGATGTACCCACATCGTACAGCAGGTAGAATCCGATTACCCAGACGCAGATGATTGCGGGGCTGTCTGCCAGGCCGTCGGGCAGGAAGAACAGGCCGATCAGGCCCGCAGAGGTCAGCAGAATGCTGATGAGCAGGAAGGGGCGGTACTTTCCGTGCTTACCCACCTTGGCCCGGTCCATAATCCAGCCCTCCAGGGGATCGTTCACCGCGTCGAATACTCTTGCCAACAGCAGCAGGGTGGTTCCCAGAATTGCGCCCCATTTTCCGATACCCGCGTAATCCGTCAGGTACATCATAAACAGGGAGGTCATCACGCAGGCACCCACCGAATCCGTAACGGACAGGATTGTGGTGCCAAAATAGTCCTTGAATTTCAGACTCTGGGGATTCTTCAATTTTTTCATATTTTCTCCTCCTTCGTGTTTTGGACATTTGAATCATAGCAAAGTTCCGTCTCCATGCGTTATGACAAATTCGTTTTCAGTATCGTTTTTTTACCGCTTTTCAAAAAGGAGGCTAATTTTCAATAGACAAATCCAAATTTTGATAATACAATTTATTCATAAGCTGATATAATACCAACAGCTGATACAGGAGGAGCCCCTATGGAATTGCGAGAGTCCATCGATTATCCCGCCTTTTGGAAGGCCGTAAAGGCCTGCGAGGGCGATGTGATCTTCATAACCGACGACGGTGACAGGCTGAATCTGAAATCCACGCTTTGCCAGCTGGTCCTTACCGTATACCTGTCCGGCAGAAAGCATTCCTTCCATGGCAGCATTCTCTGCGAATCCGGAAACGATGCCCGGATTCTGCGGGAATTCTGCCGCTGACCGGAGGTGAGATTTCATGAACTCCGATACCCGCCTTGCCGTATTTCAGGAGCTTATCGGCTGCTACCACAATCTCTATCTGTGGACCTACGACCGTTTCATGTGCCTTTTATCCAGCAGCTGTCCTGACGAAGAGACGGTAGCCAATCTTCTGGTTTTCGGAAACCACAACGATACGATCATTGAATTTTTCAAAAGCCACCGCAAGCCCCTTGTCATGACCGATGCCATGGGCCTTATGTGGCTGGCTGCCCCGGAAAAGGATGGCAGTGAGCTTCGGCGCATCCACGCTCTTGGGCCTTTCTTCACAGACGATGCCACAGCCAGGCAAATCGGTTACCGCCTGCGGGAGATGGAAATATCCGAGCCACTGCGGCACCGGGCCCTGTCCTTTTTGCAGTCTCTTCCGGTGATTTCTCTGAACCGGATCATTGAATATGCCATCATGCTCCATTTCTGCATCACGGGAGAAAAAATCACGGTCAGTGACCTGCTTTACCGGAAGGATGCCCAGGGCAATGGGCAGGCCCTGCCCGGTACCGTCAGCCCAAATACCCACGGAACCTATGCCGCCGAGCAGGAGCTTCTGCGTATGGTCCGGGAGGGCAATTTAAATTATAGCAATCAGTTGAGCAGGCTTGCGTTAACCGGAAACATGGGAACGCTCAGCCGAAATCATGAGCGGCACCTCAAAAATCTGACTCTGGCCGGCATCACTCTATTCTCCCGGGCGGCCATTGAGGGCGGTGTATCGCCGGAAATCTCCCTGACCCTGTCCGACCAGTATTTTCAGAGTGTGGAGAACTGCAGCTCCATGACTGAGCTTATGGATATCAATGACACTATGATGCGTGACTATGTGGAGCGTGTTCACCGGTGCAGGCAGGACCCATCCATTTCCGCCCCCGTCCGCAGCGCCATGGACTATATCGCACTGCATTTAGAGGAGGAACTGACCCTGAAGCAGCTGGCAGAGCTGACCGGCTACTCCGAATACTACTTCAGCAAGCGCTTCAAGCAGGAAGCCGGTGTGACCCCGAAGGAATACATCCGGGGCAAGCGCCTGGAACGGGCAAAATTTCTCCTTCGCACAACCCAGACCAGCGTACAGGATATCAGCGAAGCCCTTCGTTTCGGATCTCAAAGCTATTTTGCCGACGCGTTCCGCAGAGGAGAGGGCATCAGTCCCACGGCCTACCGGGAGCAATTTCAAAACCGAATGACCCCATTACAGAAGAATAGACAGGAGGACTCTCTATGAAACTGGATCTTTCCCAGAGAAAACAGGCGTTCCGGGATATGCTCCACAGGAACGCCTACGAGCTGAAGGAATATGTAATCCGTGATGGGAAAAAGCATCCCTTCGCCGTGATCTGCCCCGGCGGCGGCTATTCCATGGTTTGCAGCTTTGTGGAGGGTATGCCCTTTGCGAAAAAGTTGAATGAGATGGGCTATTCCGCCTTTGTTGTCTACTACCGCACAAAGAACCGTGCCCGGTTCCCCGGCCCTCAGGATGACCTGGCCCGGGCGGTGAAGGAAATTCTCCACCGGGCTGAGGAATGGAACCTGGATACCCGGGGATATTCCGTCTGGGGCGCTTCCGCCGGCGGTCACCTTGCCGCTTCTTTCGGTACCGAATCTATGGGATACCGGAAATACGGTCTGCCAAAGCCTGCCGCTCTGGTTCTGACCTACCCCGTCATTACCATGTCCGACCTGACCCATCCGGGGACCCGGGCAAATCTTCTGGGAAAGGCTCCCTCCGGGGACGCCATCCGCATGACCAGCGTGGAGCAGCAGGTTACGGCGGCATATCCGCCCACCTTTGTCTGGTGCGGCACCGGGGACAAAACCGTGCCGCCGGAAAACAGCCGGATGCTGGCTTCCGCACTGGAGGCTCACGGTGTTCCCTGTCAGCTTCAGGAATATCCGGGTGTGGACCATGGTGTTGGCCTGGGACAGGGGCTGTGCTGTGAGGGCTGGCTTGAAAGTGCGGTTGCCTTCTGGCGCAGCCACGCCCAGAAATGACGGCAGCTCCTTGCGTTTTTTCACAAATAGGGCGAGCGCCGGGGCAGTTTTCCGCCCCGGCGCTTTAGCTTTATGCATGGCAATCTCTCAAAAAACCAGAACCGCTTATTCCACCTTCCCCTGCAGCCGGAGCTTCAGGCCGGTATAGCGGCGGTTCTTTCTGGCGTTCTCCGTCATAACCGCCACGGTTTCCTCCCGGCCTACGATAATCAGCAGCTCCCGGGCCCGGGTAATGGCAGTATAAAGGATGCTCCTGCTGAGAAGATACGGCGAGCCATTCCATGCCGTAAGAATCACCGCCCGATACTCTGAGCCCTGGCTCTTGTGAATCGTCATGGCATACGCCGGCTCCAGCTCATTGAGCTGGGAAAAATCATACTGGGCCACCCGGTCATCGAAGGCCACACTCAGGGTTTCCGCGCCGGGGTCAATTTGTACGATGGTACCGATATCCCCATTAAAAATTCCGGTTCCAATGGACGCACCATCGTTTTTCTTCCAAATAATGTCATAATTGTTCCGAATCTGCATGACCCGGTCTCCCTCCCGGAAAACGAACTCTCCGAATGCCCGCTCCTTTTTGTCGGGAGCCGGGGGATTCAGCGCGCCCTGGAGCAGCCGGTTCAGATTCAGCGTGCCCACGCCGCCCTTTCTCGTGGGAGAAAGGACCTGTATCTGCTCAGGAGGAATGCCCATATTTTTGGGGAGGCGCTGGGTGCAAAGATCCCGGACCAGCGTGCATACCCCCTCCTCCGACTGCCGCCGCATGAAGAAGAAATCACTGCTGACGCTTTTCAGCTCTGGCATTTCTCCTCGGTTCACCCGGTGCGCGTTCATAACAATCAGGCTCTGCTGCGCCTGCCGGAATATTTCCGTCAGCCGTGCGGTGGGAAGCTGCTCACTTCGCAGCATATCGCTGAAGGGAAAGCCCGGTCCCACAGGAGGCAGCTGATCCGGGTCACCGACCAGAATCAGACGTTTTCCCCGGGGAATGGCCTGCAGAAGGCTGTAAAGCAGCTGGATATCCACCATGGACATCTCGTCAATTATGACCACGTCCTCCTTCAGGGGGTTATCCTCATCCCTGGCAAAGAACATCATCCCGGTGTTGGGATCGATGCCCGCCTCCAGAAGCCGGTGAATGGTGGAGGCCTCCTCACCGGTTACCTCCGTCAGACGCTTGGCTGCCCGGCCTGTAGGCGCTGCCAGCAGGCATTTCAGCTGCATCTGCCCCAGCAGCGACAGAATACCGTTTAGAATCGTGGTTTTGCCGGTACCGGGTCCGCCGGTAATCAAAAGCACACCGGAAACCGCCGCTTCCCGGATGGCCTTCTCCTGCTCCTCAGAGTACTGAATGCCGCTTTCCGTTCCCACCCGGCGGATCATTTTGTCCAATCCACGGGGCTCCGGGAAGCGGTCCTCAGCAAATTCCAGCAGCCGCCGGGTGGTATATTCCTCCGCCTCCCACAGCTTCGGCAGATAAATGACCTGAATTCCCGCCAGTGCGGCCCGAACCAGGCGCTCTCCCTGAATAAGCCGCTCCACACCCGCTTCCACCGCCTCCGCCGGCACATTCAGCAGCTGCGCCGTAGCGGCAGTAAGCTTCTGCTCCGGCAGGAAGGTATGGCCCGCAGAGAGATTATAATTCAGTTCAAACAGGATTCCCGCCTCTATCCGGCGGGGGTCATCCCCTGCCACCCCCAGCTCAATGGCAAACCGATCCACCGCCCCAAAGGGCGCTTCCAGTCCATCATCCATCAGCAGGTAGGGATCATCGTACAAAAGCTCCACCGTGCTTTCACCGTAGAGCTTATAGGTCCGCACCGCAAGCTCTGCCGGCAGATGGTGCAGCGCGAAAAACTCCATCAGCTGCCGCATTCCCACCTGAAGGCGGAATTCCTCCGCAATAGTCTTCGCCTTTTCCCGGGAAATGCCCGTAACCTCCGCCAGGCGCTCCCATTGCCGCTCCATGACCTGAAGGGTCTCATCCCCGAAGCAGTCAACAATCCGGGCCGCCATTTTAGGCCCGATTCCCTTGATAACCCGGCTGGAGAGATAGTTCAGGATCTCCATGCTGGTCTGGGGCATGAGACGCTCCAGAAACTCCGCCTCAAACTGCTTGCCATAGCTGGAATGGGTGCTCCATTTTCCCGTGACCATCAGCCGCTCGCCAACAGCAGGAAGCGGAATGGTTCCCACCACCGTCACCGTTTGCCCGGCCCCCACCGCCACACGCAGAACCGCGTATCCGTTCTCATAATTTTGATAAATCACGGCACTGATGGTGCCCTGAATAATTTCCAGTTCCTGTTCCACTGCTGTTTTTCGCTCCAAATTTTCATTATTTTCTCTATTTTACTATAAACACCCCGAAATGAAAAGCCCCTTTGAAATTCTTTTTTCTGTTTTTCATAGGTAACCCTTTTAGCGGCACTCTCGTTCACAACTTCTAAAAACCGCGTTCACATTTTGGTGAACATGGTCAAAAAACAGAAAAATCTTTGTGGATAAGTGCGAATTGCATTGATTCCCCGATTCGGGTATAATACTGGAAGATAATATGGGCAGGTTTGGCGGGTGATGGTATGAAGGATCTTGGCCTGCTGATTTGGTTCGCGCAGCTTGGGATCTCTGTTTCCGTCCCCCTGGCGCTCTATATTATGCTTGCCGTCTGGCTTCATCAGAGCCGGGGCTGGGGCAGCTGGATCATTTGGGTCGGTGTGGTGCTGGGCATCAGCAGTGCCATCGGCGGTCTTCGGGACGCCCTCCGTTCCATGAACAGGTATATCAAGCGGAATTCTCCGCCGCCTCAGGATCCTCCGGCAGTCAGCTTTTCGGAACACGACTGAATTGGAGAAATGCTATGAACTCGCGTAAATTTATTCTTCGGGAAACCGGCCTGCTGGCCCTTGGTGAGGGCGTTTGTGTCCTTGCCATGGTCGGTATTTTCGCCCTGCTGAACAGCTTCAGCTACAAAGTCGTTGTGGGCGGTCTGCTGGGACTGCTGATTGCGGTCGGCAACTTCTTTCTTATGGCAATTGCCGCGGATGCCGCGGCGGACAAAGCCATGGAGGACGATGTAAAAACCGGAAAGCAGGCCATTAAGGCCTCCTATTCCATGCGGATGATCGTAATCGGCGTTCTGCTTTTCCTGTTTGCCAAGAGCGGTCACTGCAATCTGATCGCCATGGTCGTCCCGCTTTTCCTTGTGTTTCCCATCATTTCGGTGATTGAATTTTTCAGAAAGTCAGGTGGAGCCAAGTCATGAGCATTAACGTAACCGGCGCATACGTCTATTTCGTAATTCCCATTTTGGGCGGCATCCCCATCACCCAGACCACAGTTTCCTCCTTCCTGGTGGCTGTGATTCTGTGCATTGCCTTCATCACGCTTGGCAAAAAAATCGAAAAGCGTCCCGGCAAGGTTCAGGTTCTGGTGGAAAAGGGTGTCTCCATGATTACGAACCTTACCGCCTCCGCCATGGGCAAGCACAATTTGCACTGGGCACCCTTTATGGGCTGTCTGTTCCTTTGCAGTATCTGCGGAAGCTATATCGGCCTGACAGGCTTTCTCCGCTCCTCCACTGCGGATATCAACTGCACCGCTACCTGGGCACTGATGGTTTCCTTCATTATCTGGTTCAATACCATCAAGCATAACGGCATCGGAAATTTCCTCAAGAACTATATCAACCCCATGAACATCATTTCCGATCTGGCCCAGCCCCTGTCCATGTCCTTCCGTCACTTCAGTAACGTGTCTGTCGGTGGCATTATCTCCTCGATCATTTACGCTGCGCTGACGGTTCTGTCCACCGTTGTGATTGGTCTGGTCTCTTCCGCCGGCTGGCTCATGGGTACGGCACTCATGGTTGCGGGCGCATTACTTTTCTTCCTCTGGGCCCGCAAAACCGGGAAGCTCTTTCACAAGATTCTTTCCGTCGTAACCTTTGTGGTTGGCCTGTTCGGCCTTCTGGAGGCACTGAACATTTTGACCGGTGTTCCCATTTTCAGCTACGGTATTCCGGCAGTACTTTCCATTTATTTTGATTTCTTCTCCGGCTTCATTCAGGCCCTGGTGTTCACCCTGCTTTCCATGGTGTATATCGGCGGTTCTCTGCCCGAGCCGGAAGCCGCGGAATAAAATTCCCTGTCAATTTGTCAGCAAATAACCCTTTATATAAATTAAAAATTTTTTTAGGAGGACATTTATTATGGGTATTGGTGAAGGTCTCGCTATTCTGGGTAAGGCACTGGGTGCCGGTCTGTGCTGCGGTATTGGCGCTATCGGTCCCGCTCTTGGCGAAGGTAACGCTGTCAGCCATGCGCTGGAGGGTATGGCCCGTCAGCCCGAGGCTGCCGACAATCTGCGTGTTAACATGATCCTTGGCTGTGCAATTACCGAATCCACCGGTATTTACTCCCTGGTCACCGCCATTCTGATTCTGTTCACCCTGTAAGAACCGCTCCCCTATCATAAACGAAAGGAGCGAAGTGCGTGGGTTACTATTTGGATTTTATCGGTGTTGAGCCCTGGACCGCTCTGTTCACACTTCTAAACACACTGACGGTTATTTTTGTCGGAACGAAATTTCTTTTCAAGCCTGTAATGAAAATGATTGCGGACCGACAGAAGGAAATCGATGACATCTACCATGACGCGGATCAGGCCAGAGAGCAGGCTCAGGCCATGCAGGCGGAATATCAGGAAAAGCTGAGCACCGCCCAGCAGACCAGTGAGCGGATCGTTAAGGATGCTGTTTCCCGGGCTCAGAGCCGTGAGGAGGAGATCATCCGCCAGGCAAACGCCGAAGCCGGTGCCATCATGGACAAGGCTGCGGCGGATATCGCACTGGAAAAGAAAAAAGCGATCAACGACGCGAAAAACGAGATCTCCGGCCTGGCTGTTGCCATTGCCGGCAAGGTTGTAGAGCGTGAACTCAGCGAAGCGGATCAGTCCGAGCTGATTGACCGCTTTATCAGCGAATTGGGTGAGCAGGTATGACAGAGGTTGGAAGCATCTATGGCGGGGCACTGTATTCCCTCGCCCGGGAGGAAGGGCTGAGCCAGCCCATTCTGACCCAGCTTAAGACTCTGGACAGCTGCTTTACGCAGGAACCGGATTTTCTGCGTCTTCTCAGCGCCCCAAATTTATCCAAGGAGGAACGCTGCCAGATTCTGGATGACAGCTTCCGGGGAAAGACAGAGCCCTATGTTCTGAATTTCCTGAAGATCCTGACAGAGAAGGGATATGTGCGTCATTTTCACGCCTGCTTCCAGTCCTACCGGGATCTTTACAACCAGGATAACGGTATTCTGCCCGTTACCGCGGTTACCGCTGCGCCTTTGAGCAGTCAGCAGGCGGCGGCACTGGCAGAAAAGCTCAGCCGGATTACCGGCAAGCTTGTTGAGCTGGAGAACAAACTGGATCCGGCGGTCCTTGGCGGTGTTCGCCTGGACTATGACGGTAAGCGGATTGATGATACGGTGGCCCATCGTATGGACACCATTCGTGATATGCTGCGTAATACCGTACTCTGACAGTTAGAAAGCAGGGACAGCATGGAATTAAGACCCGAAGAAATTACGAAAATTATTCGCAGTCAAATCAAAAACTATGAAAACCGTATGGAAGTCAGCGAAACCGGCGTAGTCATTCTGGTGGGTGACGGCATTGCCAAGGCCTCCGGCCTGGACAACTGCATGGCTGGCGAGCTGGTTGAATTTCCCGACGGTTCCTTCGGTATGGCTCAAAACCTGGAAGAAGAAACCGTCTCCATCACCATCCTCGGCTCAGATCAGGGCATCAAGGAAGGCGATATTGTCAAGCGTACCGGCCGTATTGTCTCCGTGCCCGTGGGCAGCGGACTGATTGGCCGTGTCGTTAACGCCCTGGGCGAGCCCATCGACGGTAAGGGCCCCATTACCGCGGAAACCTACCGTCCCATTGAGATGCCCGCCCCCGGTATTATCCAGAGACAGCACGTTTCCCGTCCTCTGCAGACCGGTATCAAGGCAATTGACTCTATGATTCCCATTGGTCGGGGTCAGCGTGAGCTTATCATCGGTGACCGCCAGACCGGTAAGACCACCATCGCTACAGACACCATCCTGAACCAGAAGGGCAAGGATGTAATCTGTATTTACGTTGCCATCGGTCAGAAGCGATCCACCGTTGCTCAGCTGGTGGACAACCTGACGCTGGGTGGTGCCATGGATTACACCATCGTCGTTTCCGCAACCGCTTCCGAGCTGGCACCCATGCAGTATATCGCCCCCTATGCCGGCTGCACCATGGGTGAGCATTTCATGTACCAGGGCAAGGATGTTCTGGTCATTTACGACGACCTGAGCAAGCACGCGGTGGCTTACCGTGCCATCTCTCTGCTGATTCGCCGTCCCCCCGGACGGGAAGCTT
>CAZDFB010000033.1:0-16901 GCA_964504605.1 uncultured Oscillospiraceae bacterium
AAGTGACCTTAACGCGCATAACGGCACCTCCTTAAAAATTGCCTCCCTGTATCACTCCGCCCAGTAAAAAATTTAGGAAGCGGGCAACTACAAATTCCCGCCCGAAGCTGAAAAAGGCCGCAAAAAAATAGCCCTTTTCACAGGTAAGAACATTCTAGCACAGGGGAGGGTGGTTGTCAATCACTTTTTTCTCGATTTTTCTGTTATTTTCCGTGTCTTCCAAGGATTTGCGGAACCATACCGGGAATAATGAACCCGGGTTCGGGCATATCCTGAACGTGAGGTGACGCGCATGAAGCAAAATTGGAAAAAACGGCTTCCCTGGATCGGACTGGCCCTTGGAACCGGCATACTGGGGGCGCTGCTGTGCCGGCAGGGAATCGCTTCCTACAGTGAAAATGTTCTGAAGCCGCCGCTGACACCACCGGTGTTAATTTTTCCTGTGGTATGGACGGTTCTGTATATTCTTATGGGGTGGAGCGCCGGGGATATTGCGGATTGTTCCCGGGGACGGCAGCGTTCCCGGGGGCTGAATCTCTTTGCGGCCCAATTGACCGTGAATTTTTTCTGGAGTCTGCTGTTTTTTAATGCGGAAGCCTACGGCTTTTCCCTGGCCTGGCTTTTGCTGCTGTGGATACTGATTCTGGGAATGATGCTTGCGTTTTACCGGCTAAAGCCACTGGCTGCCTGGCTGCAGGTGCCCTACCTGCTCTGGGTCAGTTTTGCGGGATATCTGAACTGGGGTGTCTGGCAGCTGAATTCCGGGCTGTGAATAAAAATAGCTTTCCTTTTTCCTGCTTCTATATTATAATAGAAGCATCATTTTGAAGCAGTGAGGA
This sequence comes from uncultured Oscillospiraceae bacterium, assembly GCA_964504605.1. Classification (GTDB taxonomy): domain Bacteria; phylum Bacillota; class Clostridia; order Oscillospirales; family Oscillospiraceae; genus Faecousia. Next base: position 840 of record CAZDFB010000033.1, read on the forward strand.
AGCATATATGAATAAGATCATGGGAATTGACTTTGGCGATGCCAGAACCGGTATTGCCATCTCCGATTTGATGTGTACCATCGTGGGCTCTACCTGCGTTGTGCCCAGCAGAAATACAGAGAAAGCCATAGGGGACATTGTTAAGCTCTGCCGGGATAACAGTGTCGGGGAAATCGTGGTGGGTCTTCCCCGGAACATGGATGGCTCAGAAGGCCCCAGAGCCCAGCTGTGCCGGGAATTCGGTGAGAAGGTGTCCCAGGCGACAGGGCTGAAGGTCGTGATGTGGGACGAACGGCGGACCACGGTGGAGGCCCATAATATCCTCTCCCAGCATAACTATCACGGTCAAAAGCGGAAAAATACCGTGGACGCGGTGGCAGCTTCTCTGATTCTGGAGGGCTATTTAAACTTCCGGAACCGCTGAAGCTTACCGCTTTCGACCGCTGCCCAGAAGCTCCCGAAGTCCGGTAAAAATCAGCAGAACGCCAAACCCCTTTTTTAAAAGAGATGTGTCGAGCACCGCGGAAAGACCGGAGAACAGGCCTGCGGTGGCAGCTCCGAAAAGAATGGCACCGGTCAGTTTTTTCCAGGGAACGGAGCCCTGCTTCCAGCGCAGCAGGCAGCTGACCGCTGCGCTGGGAATAAAGAAAAGCAAATTGATTCCCCGGGCAGCGGCGGCATCCATTCCCAGAACCAGGGTGAGCCACAGCATCAGCAGGCTCCCTCCGCCAACACCCAACCCAGCCAGAAAGCCAAGTATGCTTCCGACAATCAGGGAAACGGGAAGGGAAGCTAACAAAGGTAACGAATCCCTCCCGCCACAATCAGAATACCCAGCCCACGGTGGAGCCACACCGTGGGTATTTTTCTGCCCCAGAGACCTGCCGCCAGGCCGCCCAGGGCGCTGCCTGGCAGAAAGGGGAGGGAATCCGCCAGAGAAAGTCTCCCGCTCAGCCCGCTGACCACCGCCGACACGATGCTGACGGGCAGTATGACCGATATGGAGCAGGGGAAAATTTCTTCATCGGAAATCTCCGGAGACCTTCCCAGCAACGGCACCAGCAGCATCCCGCCGCCGGCACCAAACAAGCCGTTGATGGCACCTGCCGCCAGACCCGCAAGGGTGATGCGACCATGAACGCGGAACATAAAAAACACCTCCTGCGGATGTTTTTTCCACAGGAGGCGAATTTTATTCATAAAATCAATAGCCCATATTCAGAACCTTGCTGGTGCTCATATACTTGGCGTTCAGCAGCTCGGAGGTGGTGTTTTCCACAATGGCGGTATACCAGCTCTCGTAATTGGTTGCCCGCAGATCGTTTTCGATCATGTAGTCACGGTACATGGTGTCGCTGTCGCCAACGTAGTAGATGATGTGGGAACCGTAGACGGTGTCCACGATGCCGGTGTCACCGCTCTGGCGACCCTCGGCAAAGCACCAGTCGTTGAAGCTCTCAACCATTTGACCGGGGAAGACATCCTCGTACAGACCGCCGGTGGTGCCGTCGCCGTCAGCGGATTCCTCGTTTGCCAGGGCAGCGAAGGATTCCTCATTTGCATCGCCGTTCTTCCAGGCTTCCAGCATGGCCTCAGCCTCTGCGTGGGCTGCGGCGATCTGCTCGTCGGTGTAGTCGTATAGGCCGGTGCTGGAGTTATAGGTGCCGCCCTCGGGAGCGATCAGAATGTGGCGAACATTTGCCAGGGGGAAAATATTGTCGTTGCAGGCGTTGAAGAATACGACATAGTAGCCGTTGGTAACGGTGGTCTCATTGCCTTCTTCATCGGTGGAGGTGGAGGTTACAGCGAAGTATTCCTTGTCACCGGCAACACGGCTGTCATTGGCAAGCCAATCCTTGTAGGCATCGCTGATGCTGTTATAGGAGTAGTCCTCGCAGGCGGTGCTTGCAACGGCGGTTTCAGACTCGGCGTTGATGGACAGGGCAGCGATGGCGGCGTTCAGGTCGTCCAGGGTGACGATTTCCTCGGAAACCAGAGACTTGGCAGCCTCCTCAGCCTTTGCCAGAGCGGCGGCCTTCTCCTCGTCGGAGTAGGTGGTGTTGCCCTCTTCATCGGTAACACCGCCCTGCAGGAACTTGGAGGAATCCAGACGGTAAACATTGTAGCTGAAGCTGGAATACAGGTCGAAGTTCTCAGCCTCGGCAGCCCGGAGATCCTCGTCGGTGTAGCTCAGGCCATTGTAGTAGGCAGTCTGGTAGGACTGGGCCAGGGTGGTCAGCTCGGCATAGGCGCGGTAATTTTCGGTGGTGGCACCGTTGCCGTACATGGCCTTCAGGTAAGCCTTGCCATTGCTGAACTTGTTCAGCTGGGCATACAGGTCCAGAGATTCGATCTGGCTGTTGATGCTGGTCAGCTGTTCCTCAGTGAGGGTGAAGCCTTCAGCCTTGGCAGCATCAGCCAGAGCGTAGGTAGCGGCAGCGTTGGACAGGGCTGCCTCAAGGAAATAATCCGCCCAGGTCTTGCCGTCAGCATCGTTGAAGTAGACCTGCTGGTCCAGGGGGGTGGAGAGATCAATAAAGTAAGAGATAAAGTCGGAATACTCGTTGCAGTAGTTGGAAACCGCATTGATGTAGAAATAATTCAGCTCGGCGCTGGTCAGCTCATGGTCACCGACGGTAGCGGCAACGTTATTCCGGGCCAGATAACCGCTGTTGGAAACAGTCTGATAACCGACGGTAGCTGCGGTGAAAATCAGCATGGCGGCGATAACAACGCTGAACACGACGGTGTAAATTTTCAGTTTCTTGGCTTCCTTCATCTCAGTCTGCTGACGCTGGGTCATGGTGTCTGCGGACTGCTCCTTGCGAAGCTTCTTCTTGCTGGATGCACTCATGGTAATCAAATCCTCTCATTGTCCTATTTGCTTGGTTGCGTTTTCACGCATAGACTTGGGTATTATAAACCATTTCGCCCGGGGTTTCAAGTGCCAAACGGATGGAAATTCATCCAAAATGAAAAAATTTACACTTTATTCCCGAAAAAGCTGAAGCAATGCTGAAAATAAAAAACATGGGGAGCCGAAGCTCCCCATGCACCCGCTTTAGCCGTAATGCATCAATTGTGACCTGCACGATAACGGCAGGTGGGATGCCGCTCCTTATTTTCACTGCTTCCAACATCCACCTGACGTCTCAGCGTAGGCGGGAGGCCTGCAAACCAATAAGGAAATCTAACGTCCCGATATAAAAATGTGGGTCCAAATAGACACACCACGTACCAAGCAGGAAAAAAGCGTTTATTCGTCTGCCTCTTCCTCGTAAAGCTGGTCCATAATCAGATTGTAAACGGTTTCCAGCTCCTGCTCATCCTCAATGGCGCAGAGGATGCTTTCGCCGTCCTCCTCCACGGATTTCAGAATGCTGACCTCAAGATCCACATCCTCGCCGGCATCCTGAGCGGGAACCACTGCCATATAGCTCTGACCGTTCCATTCCAGGGTGCTCAGCACCTCCAGCTCGTACTCAGTGCCGTCCTCGTCTACGATGGTGATAAAATCAGAGCCGAAATCCTCAGCCATAGTCGCTACCTCCGATGAATCGCTTTTGTGCTTAACCCTATTCTAATCCCTGCGGCGCACAAAATCAAGAGGAAAATTTGAAGAATTCATTTTTCAGGAAAGGTAATCCTCCAGCAGCCGGACAAGCTCCGCTTCCGAACCGATCCGGATTCCCCGGCACAGGGCCTCCTGATCTGCCCGGGGCAGGGAGCTGACGCTGTAGGGAAATACGCGGATTGGCTCGCTGGAGCCGTCCTTCCACAGGGCAATATAGCCATCCCGGCACCCCAGCGTAAATGCCCAGACCAGGAGCAGGGGCATAAAAAACTTTCTTATCATGTCGAAGCCTCCTTCTGTGGTAGTATTTGCTCCAAATTCAAAGTTTATTAAGAAATTGGGGCTTTCGTTTTTGCGGATAGTATGATATAATAATATGACTGGTGGTATGCGAATATGCCACCGGTATGGATCGATCGTTTAACCATGCAGGCCGGAAGGCTGCTGTAATGGAGGTACCCAATGGAAAAAGAACCCAAAAAGAGAGCGAAGTCCCAGAAGACCAGGAAGGCCCGGCAGGAATGGAAGCCCATCTGGCTGCTGCGGATTCTCTATGGCGCGTGGATGGCTGCTTTTTCTGCTTTTAAGATTGCGGTTGGCGCACTGGCAACCGTGCTTCTGATTGTTCTGGTCTGCGGACTGGTATTTGTGGGCATTCTGGGCGATTACCTGCAGAATGATATCCTGCTCCAGTCCCAGAGCTACGAGCTGAATATTTCGGATCTGGACCAGACCTCGTCTGTCTTCGCCCTGGATGCCCAGGGAAATATCCAGCTGGTTCAGCGAATCCACACGACGGTTGACCGGCAGTGGGCCAGCCTGGAGGAGATTCCCCAGGACCTGATCAATGCCACGGTGGCCATCGAGGATAAGCGCTTTTATGAGCACCAGGGCGTGGACTGGATTACAACGGTGAAGGCCTGCGTGAATATGTTCATGGGTGGCAGCTCCCAGTTTGGCGGTTCCACCATAACCCAGCAGCTCATTAAAAATGATACAGGTGAGGACAGCGTTACCGTCCAGCGGAAGGTCATGGAGATTTTTCGGGCGATTCACGCGGAGCAGAAGTATGACAAGGATACCATCATGGAATGGTATTTGAATACCATTTATCTGGGCAGCGGCTGCGCCGGTGTCAAGAGCGCCGCGGCGGAGTATTTCGGCAAGGAGCTTCAAAGCCTGACCACCGCGGAGTGCGCCAGCCTGATCAGCATTACCAATAACCCCTCGCTGTTCAATCCCTACGGCTCCACCTTCTCCTATCAGGGCGTGATAACCGACGGTGCCCAGCGTAACCGCACCCGGCAGCTGAATGTTCTCAAGCAGATGCTGGAGCAGGGAATGCTGACCCAGGAGGCCTATGAGGAAGCGGTGAACCAGGGTATCGTCTTCAAGAGCGGGATTGCGGATGGTGACCGCTGGACCCTGTGCGACAATGACGAATGCGGATACGAAGGAACCGTCAGCACCTTCACCCGGGAAGGGGAGCACTACTACTGCCCGGTGTGCGGCATGGAAAGCGATGTCCGCACGGATGCCTCCAAGGAGGTTTACTCCTGGTTTACGGACGCTGTGATTCAGGACGTGGCAGCGGATCTGGCTGCGCTGGACGGAATCGATTGGGACTCCCTGGATAAGGACGGCAGAGATGTTTACCTGCTGCGCATCCAGCGTGGTGGCTATAATATTTATTCCACCCTGGATATGGATGTCCAGGCCCAGGTCGATAAGATTTACACCGATCTTTCCCAGATCCCCGGTACACGCAGTGCCCAGCAGCTTCAGTCTGCCATCGTTGTCATTGACAATGAGAGCGGTGACATTGTAGCCCTGGCTGGCGGTGTTGGTGAAAAAACGGTTCACTTCGGATATAACCGGGCCACACAGGCCAAGTTGCAGACGGGCTCTGCCATGAAGCCCCTTACCGTTTATGCCCCTGCCTTTGAAGTCGGTGCCATCAGCCCGGTGACGGTTGTCAAGGATATGCCTCTTACCTACGAGGGCGGCAACTTCCCCAAAAATGACAACCGCAGATATAACTATGCCCGCACGATTTTTGAAGGTGTCAAGTGGTCTGTCAATGCCATCGCCGTCGGCACCGTTGACCGCATCGGCTTTGATTATTCCCTGAGCTTTGCCAAGAATAATCTGGGCGTGTCCACGCTTGTGGAGAGCTACACCACCTCCTCCGGCAGAGTGCTGACAGACCTGGGCTATTCGCCTCTGGGCATGGGCGCTCTGACTGTGGGCGCAACGGTCCGGGATATGGCAAATGCCTATTCGACCTTTGCCAACGACGGCTATTTCCGGGACGCACGGACCTACACCAAGGTGTATGACAGCGAAGGCAACCTGGTTCTGGACAACACCCAGAACACCTATCAGGCCATGAGCCAGAAGACTGTCAACTATATGAACTACTGCCTGTATAACGCGGCAAACTACGGCACCGGCTCCACCGCCGCATTCGCCGGGCAGAATATCGCCGGTAAGACCGGCACCACCTCCAGCAACAAGGACCGCTGGTTCTGCGGCTTTACGTCCCACTATACCGCCGCAGTCTGGACCGGCTATGATATCCCCGAGGCCATCACGCTGGGCACCAACCCTGCGTGCACCCTGTGGAAGAAGGTTATGCAGCCCATTCACAAGGGGCTGGCCAATGGCTCCCTTTACAATGGCTCCAGCTTCAACTCCGTTACGGTGTGCCTGGATTCTGGCCTCCTGGCTACGGATGCCTGCAAGCATGATGTGCGTAATATCAGCCGTATCTCTACCGCCTACTGCTATTCCGAGGATATCCCCAAGGGATACTGCAATCAGCACGTGATGGTGGACTACTGCGTGACCGGTGGCGGTGTCGCTGGTGAGTATTGCCGGAAATTTGCCGGTGTTGAGGATGTGGACATCAAGGAATACTCCCTGCTGAAGCTGACACAGGACGATATTGACGAGATCAAGGCGGCAGCCCGGGTGGGCCTGGTGGACAGCTATACCGTTGATTACTATGTGTACCTGGTGGATAAGGACGGTGACCCCATCAACTGGTTCGGCTTTAACGGCAAGGCCAACAAGGACCAGAAGGCTCCCTATATCGTATGCCCTGTGCACACCAAGGAAGCCTGGGAGAAGTACGAGGAAGAGCAGGCAGCTCAGGAGCCCAGTGAGCCGGAGGAAACCACCCCCACGGAAGGCACCACCGGGGACTGAAACTGACAGAAGACAGAAAAGGAGAGAGACCATGATCTGGATTTCCGATGCATGGAAGGAATATGAGGTTCTCGATGCCTCTGAAGGTGAGCGCCTGGAGCGCTGGGGAAAATACATTCTGGTTCGGCCTGACCCGCAGGTGATCTGGAATACCCCTCACGCGGCCCCGGAGTGGAAGCGCTTTGATGCCCGCTATATCCGGTCCAATACCGGCGGCGGTCACTGGTCAGACCATCACCTGCCCGAGCGGTGGCAGATTCATTACAAGGATTACCTGACATTCAATGTCAAGCCCATGAACTTCAAGCACACCGGCGTGTTCCCGGAGCAGGCAGCCAACTGGGATTTTATCCGGGAGCGGGTGGCGGGGGCAGCGGCCCACCGCAGTGTGAGAGTTCTGAACCTGTTCGCCTATTCCGGCGGCGCTACACTGGCAGCCGCTGCCGGCGGGGCAGAGGTATGGCATGTGGACGCGTCCAAGGGTATGGTTGCCTGGGCGAAGGAGAATGCCGCGGCCTCTTCTCTGGCGGACAGACCCATTCACTGGATTGTGGATGACTGTGCGAAATTTATTCAGCGGGAGCTGCGCCGGGGACGAAGGTATGATGGTATTATCATGGATCCTCCCAGCTACGGCAGAGGCCCCAGCGGAGAGATTTGGAAGATGGAAACCAGCTTTTATCCCTTCCTGCAGGAAACGGTGAAGCTGCTTTCTGATGATCCTCTGTTTGTAATTATCAATTCCTACACCACGGGGCTGGCCCCCTCTGCCGTTTCCTATGCGGCAGATGTGGTGTTCGGTGGAAAATTCGGTGGACGGACCGCTGCCGGTGAGCTGGGCCTTCCGGTACGGGAGTCCGGGCTGATCCTGCCCTGCGGTGCTACGGGCCGGTGGACACCGGATGGAAAATAAACGGGGCGGCCTGCCGCCTCTGACGCGATTGCCGGGACTTTCCCGGCTCCGGGGAGTGTATTGTATTGAAGGATATCATCAAAGTTGAACATCTGGCATATACCTATCCGGGCGTGGATGACACGCCCGGCATCGCCGTTTTTGAAGACATGAACCTGACTGTGGAGGAAGGCTCCTTCGTGGCGATTCTGGGCAGCAACGGCTGTGGAAAATCCACGCTGGCGAAGCATTTTAACGCGATCCTGCTGCCCTCCGGCGGAAAGGTATGGGTTTGCGGACTGGATACCGCCCAGGAGGATAAGCTGATTCCGGTCCGCCGGAAGGTTGGCATGGTCTTCCAGAACCCGGATAACCAGATCGTTGCCAATGTGGTGGAGGAGGATGTGGCTTTCGGCCCGGAAAATCTGGGCATTGCCAGTCCGGAAATCCGCCACAGGGTGGACAAGGCCCTGAAGCAGGTGGGAATGTACGAGTACCGTGAGCACGCCCCTCATCTGCTCTCCGGCGGACAGAAGCAGCGCATTGCCATCGCCGGTGTAATCGCCATGGAGCCCAGGTGCATCGTGCTGGACGAGCCCACCGCCATGCTGGACCCCAGAGGCCGGCGGGAGGTTATTGATACCGTTTCCCGGCTGAACCGGGAGAAGGGCATCACGGTGGTGCTGATTACCCATCACATGGACGAGGCAGCCAAAGCCCAGCGGGTGGTGGTCATGCACCGTGGCGGTGTTGCCGCGGATGGAACACCCCGGGAGGTCTTCTCTCAGGTGGAGCTGCTGCACAGCATCGGCCTGGCGGCCCCGGAGACGGTGGAGCTGTGCTGGGAGCTGAATATGCTTGGCTTTTCACTGCCTCTGGATCAGCTGGAGCCTGAGGAATGCGCCCAGGCTATTTACCGTGAAATGACGAATAATTGAGAGTGACGGGGAATCCACTTCCGGATCCGTCAATTTGGAGGAATTTTTTTGGAACCTATTTTGCAGGTCAAGGACCTGAATTATGTATATTCCGCCGGCACTCCCTTTGAGCATAAGGCGCTGGATCAGGTGTCCTTCAGCGTGGAAAGAGGGGAGTTCGTCGGTATCATCGGTCACACCGGCTCCGGCAAATCCACCCTGATGCAGCATTTGAACGGTCTGCTGAAGCCGACCTCCGGTCAGATTCTGCTGGACGGAATGGATATCTGGTCCGACAAGGCTTTGACACGGCAGGCCCGGTTCCGGGTGGGTCTGGTCTTTCAGTACCCGGAGTATCAGCTTTTTGAGGAGACGGTCTATCGGGACATTGCCTTTGGCCCGAAGAACATGAAGCTTTCCGCGGAAGAGGTGGACCGCCGGGTTCGGGAAGCTGCCGGATTTGTGGGACTGACAGAGGAGCAGCTTCAGGCTTCGCCCTTTGACCTGTCCGGCGGACAGAAGCGCCGGGTAGCTATTGCCGGCGTAATCGCCATGGAGCCGGAAATTTTGATTCTGGACGAGCCTACCGCCGGACTGGATCCCAGCGGCCGCCAGGAAATTCTGGATAATATCGAGGCTTACCGCCGGGCGAAAAACGCGACCATCATGATGGTCAGCCATTCCATGGAGGATGTGGCCCGGCTGACAGACCGGCTTCTTGTGATGAACGGCTCCCGGCTGGCAATGGACGGCACCCCTGCTCAGGTTTTTGTCCACGCAAAGGAGCTGGTGGATATGGGCCTGAACATTCCCCAGGTGACCCAGGTGTTCATGCGCCTGCGGGAGCTGGGGCTGAATGTGGAAAATGTCTATACCCTGGAGCAGGCGGCTGCACAGCTCTCTGCCCTGAAGGGAGGAAACGCCCATGCTTAAAGATATTACTCTGGGCCAGTATTTCCCGGGAAATTCTCCCATACATCTGCTGGATCCCCGCACCAAGCTGATTATGCTGGTGGTTTATATCGTGGCGCTGTTTCTGGCAGTGGGTTGGGTCTCCTACGGTGTGATGCTTGCCTTCCTGATTCTGGTCATTAAAATATCCACCATTCCCGTTAAATCCATTCTCCGGGGCATGAAGCCGCTTGTTATGATCCTTGTTTTCACCGGTGTGCTGAATTTGTTCTTTACCGCCGGGGAGGGGGAGCCGCTGGTTTCCTTCTGGGTGATTCGGATTTACGGCGAGGGCATTATCCGTGCCGTCTTTATGGTGGTCCGGATTCTGATGCTGATTACCGGCACCTTCCTGCTGACCTATACCACATCGCCCATCTCTTTGACGGATGGCCTGGAGAGCCTGATGAACCCCCTGAAGGTCATTAAGGTCCCGGTTCACGAGCTTTCCATGATGATGTGCATTGCCCTTCGTTTTATTCCCACGCTGATTGAGGAGACGGACAAAATCATGTCTGCCCAGAAGGCAAGAGGCGCGGATTTTGAATCCGGCAGCATTATGGATCGGGCCAAGGCACTTATCCCCATTCTGGTACCTCTGTTCATCAGCGCCTTCCGCCGGGCGGACGAGTTGGCAACCGCCATGGAATGCCGCTGCTATCAAGGCGGCGAAGGTCGGACCAAGATGAAGCTGCTGCGCTATTCCCGGCGGGATTTTGAAGCCTTTGGCGTCGGTGTGGTGCTGATTGCCCTGGTTTGCAGCCTGGCGGCCTTCGGACTGTGACAGGAGGAAAGACATCGGCTTGCCGGAATCCAATGCGGAACAGCTTTTGAAAGAGGAGCGCTATGCGTAATATTATAATTGTTTTGACCTATCTCGGCACTGCCTATCACGGCTGGCAGGTCCAGAAAAATTTGCCGACTGTGGCAGAGACTGTGGAAAAAGCCGCCGCAATGATCGTGGGTCACCCGGTTCACGTTACCGGCTGCGGGCGAACCGACGCGGGTGTTCACGCCCGGGTGTATGTGGCGAATTTCCGCACAACCTCCACCATTCCCTGCGGCCGGCTGCCCTATGCCCTCAATACCCATCTCCCGGCGGATATTGTGGTGACCCGTGCTTTCGATACCCACGAAAATTTCAATGCCATCGGCTCCTGCGCCCGGAAGGAATATACGTACCAGATATACAATTCCCGGCTGAAGGACCCTTTCTACGTCAACCGGGCCTGGTTTTACCCCAAGCATCTGGATGAATGCGTGATGCAGGCGGCTGCCAGTCAGTTTGTGGGAACCCATGATTTTGCTGCCGTGAGAAGCGTTGGAACCGATGTCAAATCCACGGTACGGACCGTATATTATTATAATGTGGAGCGCCAGGGAGATCTGATTACGCTGAAAGTCTGCGCCAACGGCTTTTTATATAATATGGCCCGGGCCATGGCGGGCACCGTGGTTTACGCTGCCGAGGGGAAGATTCGCCCGGAGGAAATCGGTGCCATTTTGGATTCCGGCAACCGCACGGCTGCCGGGCCGACGGTCCCCCCGGGAGGCCTTTACATGACAAAGCTGTGGTATGATGACGGAATCGAGAAGTTCGAGGTAGGCTCCGACTGGACCCGGTGAGCTGCAGAACGCCCATCGTTCACAATTTATTTTCCATTTTTCAATTATTCTATGATATACTCCAGGAAAAGGAGTGATTGCGTTGCAACCGAAAATGTGCACCAAGTGCAAGAAAAATATAGCTGTCGTTTTTATCACCAAGGTGGAAAACGGAGTAACCCTGAATGAGGGCTACTGCCTGAAATGCGCCCGGAGTCTGGGAATCCCTCAGATCGATCAGGCTGTCAAGCAGATGGGCTTTTCTGAGGATGATTTGGACACGCTGACCGATGAAATGAGCAATATGTTTGGTCAGATGGACCCGGGTGACCATGATGAAGACGATATGGACTCCCAGACCGCCACCTTTCCGCTGCTGAATCAGCTTTTTGGCGGGAATACCAATCTGCCGGCCCAGCCCCCCAGACCTCCCAGAAGGGAAGAGCCCCAGCAGGAGGATAACAGCGGAAAAAAGAAGAACAAAAAACATAAATTCCTGGATTCCTACTGCATGGACCTGACCGGGCGTGCAAGAGAAGGAAAGCTGGACCGGGTCATTGGCCGGGACGTGGAGACGGAGCGGGTCATCCAGATTCTGAACCGCCGCCAGAAGAACAACCCCTGCCTGATTGGTGAGCCCGGTGTCGGTAAAACCGCCATTGCGGAGGGCCTTGCCCAGCGGATTGCCGCCGGAGAGGTGCCCTATAAGCTGCGGGATAAGGAGGTTTTCCTCCTGGACCTTACCGCACTGGTTGCCGGTACTCAGTTCCGGGGGCAGTTTGAAAGCCGCATGAAGAGCCTGATCGGTGAAATCAAGGAATGCGGAAATATTATCCTTGTCATCGATGAGGTTCACAATCTTGTGGGCGCCGGTGATGCCGAGGGCTCCATGAATGCCGCCAATATCCTGAAGCCTGCCCTGAGCAGGGGCGAGATTCAGGTCATCGGTGCCACCACCTATGCGGAATACCGCAAGTATATTGAAAAGGATGCAGCCCTTGAGCGGCGGTTCCAGCCTGTTTCCGTAGCTGAGCCCAGCATTGAGGAGGCGGCGCAGATCATGCAGGGCGTGGCAAAGGCCTACTCGGAATTCCATGGAGTTACGGTTTCGCCTGAAATCGCCCGTCAGTGCGTCATCCTTTCCGAGCGCTATATTACCGACCGTTTCCTTCCGGATAAGGCCATCGACCTGCTGGACGAGGCCTGCTCGGATGTGAACCTGCGGTGCAAGGAGATCAGTCAGCTGGCAGAGCTGAAAAAAGAGCGGGATGACTATGAGCTTGAGCTTCGGATGCTCAATGAGGACACGGAAAACACCAATTACGAGCGGCTGGCCCATGTCCGCAGCAAGCTGCTGCAGCTCTCTGCCCAGATTGAAAAGCTGGAGGCACTGCCCAAGCCTGCGGTGACCATGGAAAATCTTGCCCGGATCATCGAGCTCTGGACAAAGATTCCCGCCTCCAAGATCAAAGCCCAGGAGTATCAGCAGATCAAGGGCCTGGCTGACCGGCTGAAAACCCATATTGTGGGCCAGGATACGGCGGTGGATGCGGTGTCCCGGGCCATCCGCAGAAACCGGGTAGGCATCTCTCCCAAGAAGCGGCCTGTTTCCTTCATTTTTGTGGGTCCCACCGGCGTTGGCAAGACAGAGCTGGTAAAGCAGCTTGCGGATGACTTGTTTGACAGCGTGGATAGCCTGATTCGTGTGGATATGTCTGAATATATGGAAAAGCACGCGGTTTCCAAGCTCATCGGCTCTCCTCCGGGCTATGTGGGCTACGATGAGGCCGGACAGCTTACGGAGAAGATCCGCAGAAAGCCCTATTCCGTCATTCTCCTCGACGAGATTGAGAAGGCACACCCGGATGTACTGAATGTGCTCCTTCAGGTTCTGGACGACGGACGGATTACCGATGCCCAGGGACGGGTGGTAAATTTTGAAAACACCATCATTGTCATGACCTCCAACGCCGGCTCCGAAGGCGGCGTGGGCGGTATGGGCTTCGGACGGACTGCCGGAGACCAGGTGAAGGAAAAGACCATGAAGGCCCTGCAGAGCTTCCTTCGACCGGAATTTATCAACCGTGTGGATGAAATTGTGACCTTTAACCACCTTTCTGAGGAGAATTTCCAGGGAATCGCTGATATTATGCTCCGTGAGCTGCGGGACAGCCTTCACAATCGCGGACTGACCCTGACCTGGACAGACGAGCTGGGCGCGTTCCTGGTTAAGAAGGCCTATTCCGTTACCTACGGTGCCCGGAATCTCCGCCGTACCATCCAGAAGGAGCTGGAGGATCCCATTTCCGAAGCAATCATCGACAGCTTTGAGTCTCCCATTTCCACCATCCATATCCGGGTAGAGGACGATGGGGTGAAATTCGATATCGCGTAAACCTTTTAAGCGCCTGGGTGCCAGCTCAGGCGCTTTCCTATTGACTTTTTTCTCCGGGTAACGTAGGATGGAATCAGAAAAACGAAAGGGATTAAATGGTGATGTAATGAAACGTGTGGCAGTTAATATTTATAATTTTATCCGGATGTCCCATGAGGAGCCCAGCCGCTTCATTCAGGATGATTTTGACACGCTGAAAAACCAAATCCTGACGGTCAAGCAGTATGGCTTTCCCGGGACCTATGCGCTGAAATACGACGCACTGATGGAGCCCAGGTATCAGGCACTTCTGAAGACATATCTGGACGAGGGAGATGAGATTTCCGCCTGGTGGGAAATCACGGAGCCTCTATGCCGCCGGGCCGGTGTCCCCTTCCGGGGGGGCAAGCAGAGCGAGGAGTACGATGACCGGGTGGACAGCGCCTATTCCATCGGCTATGCCCCGGAGGAGCGGAAAAAGCTGGTGGATGCGTATATGGAGGATTTTTACCGTATTTTTGGAAAATATCCCCAGTCCATTGGCTCCTGGGTGCTGGACAGCGTGACGATGGCCTATGCGAGAGAACACTATGATGTGACCGCGGCAGCCATCTGCCGGGACCAGATGGGTGTGGACGGCTTTACCCTCTGGGGCGGGTGGCCCAACGGTGCGTACTATCCCAGCCGGTATAACGAAAATATTCCTGCCCAGACACGGGAAAACCAGCTGGACATTCCGGTTTTTCGGCTTCTGGGCCCTGATCCCATTTATAATTTTGAGGCGGATGTCCGGGACGGGCTGCAGGGCGTGTATACGCTGGAGCCCTCCTGGCTTCTGGGCCGGGACCGGAAATGGATCCGCTGGTTCTTTGAACACCTGACGCAGGAGGATACCCTAGGCCTGGCCTATGCTCATGTGGGACAGGAGAATAATTTTCTGTGGGAGAATATCCGTCCCGGCTTCGCACCCCAGCTGGACGTTTTGAAGGAGCTCTATGACGAGGGCAGGCTCTTGGTGGAAACCATGGCAGATACGGCCCTTCGCTTCCGCAGGGAATGCGCCATTACGCCGCCCATGACCTTTCAGGCCACCCGGGACTGGGACAGCAGCCGGAACTTGTCTGCCCAGTGGTATGCCAGCCCCAACTATCGTGTAGGCTTTCTGGGGGAAAACGGTCACCTTCGGATCCGTGACTTCTTCATATACGATGAAGCCTATCCTTCCCGGTATCTCCGGGAACCCATGAAGGGCATCAGCAGCAATTTTGATGCCCTTCCGGTGCTGTTTCCGCAGGTGTGGATGAAGGGAGAACGGCCCTTTATCCGGCTGACGGACGGAGAGGGGAAGGAGCCCTCCGGCAGCATTTCCTATCGGGCGGTGGATGATACAACGGCGGAGGCTCTGCTGCAACATGACGGACAGAACCTTGCCCTGTTTCGGCTGGAGCCGGATAATATTGAGATATACACGCATTTCCGGCTGGTATTTGATACGCTTCCCGTCTTCACAGAGGCCTTGGAAAACAGGCTGGTAATGGAGCACCGGGGATTTTCCTATGAAATCCAGGTTGACCGGGGCAGAATTTGCACCGCCTCCCGGGAAGGCGTTTGCCTGGCACCGGAGGAGGGAAGAATTACCCTGTGCCTGGGCAAACAGATTCCGCCGGAAGCCTTTTATACCGGGGAATGCTTGCCCTCCTGCCGCAGGGAACTGACGGGAAAACTGGAGATTCCTCCCTTTGCCCCGGAAATGGAGCCGGGGGACAGCGTTTTTGCCTGGGGATCGGAGGCCGCACTCGCTCTGAGCTGCCGGGAGAAGGCAACCATTCGCTACACGCTGGATGGCTCGGACCCTACGGCGGAGGCTCCCGTTTACACCGAACCGCTGAAGCTGACGGAGGATACCCTGGTAATCGCCCGGGCCTTCCTGCCGGATGGACGGGTCAGTGAGCCCATGCGGGGGTGCTACCGCTTTGCCTTGAAGGACATGACGCTGTCCAGCGCTACGCCCCTGGACGCAAGGCCGGTGTTCTCGGGACAGGGGCTTACGGACCTTCTGGGAACGGAGCGGGGCTCGCTGGACTATCTGGACGGGCACTGGCGTGGTACGCTGGAGGATATGGATGTGACCTGCCGGCTGCCGGAAATGCGGAGGATACGCAGCATCTCCATGGGCTTTTTGTCCCACCACCGCAGCGGAATTGTCTGCCCCCAGTCGGTGGAACTGTACACCGGCCCCAGCCCGGAGAATATGAGCCTCAGGGAGATTATCGAGCTGCCGGAGGGCCCGGGAGCCCGGGAAATCGAAAAGCGGGACGTCACCTTTACGGTGGGGGAGACCATCGGTGCCTTCCGGCTGGTAGCGCGGCGGTACCGGCGGATGCCGCAATGGTGTGCCTACCGTGGAACCACCACTGTGTTCACCATGGCGGACAGCCTGATTGTGGTTCCGGAAACAGACTGAATAAAAAATGCCCTGTCCCTTTGAAGTGACCCCAAAAAGTTAGACAAATATTTCTGACTCAAATTGTTCAAGCTA
>CAZDFB010000034.1:0-16692 GCA_964504605.1 uncultured Oscillospiraceae bacterium
GCTGCAAATAGTCGATGATATCATAAAAATGCTTATGGGAAACTTCGCCGGTCTGTCGGTCCAGCACCATCAGCCGGGAGGTATCCCGCTTTTCCAGAGGGGTCTGGGCAATCAGCTCCTCGGGAAGGTCATACCAAAAATCATGGGTTCGCATAGCTCTCTCCTTAATAATCATTACATTTATCAGATATAATAGCATATTCTTTTCCAAAATGCTACTGTTATCTTCAAAAAAGCCTCCCCCGCTCCCAAAAATCCAACCATTTTTCATGATCCGAAAAAAATATTTGCATTCTCTCATAAGTCTTGGTATACTTGTGATATCATAGAGAGAGTTCGGGCAGAACTAAGGGAGGAATCCTCGTGGGTTTAAGCAATATCATTTCTCTTTTTGGCGGATTGGGCGCTTTTCTTTTCGGTATGCAGTATATGGGCGACGGTCTTCAGATGGTCGCCGGGTCTAAAATGAAGGACCTTCTGGAAAAGCTGACCCGTAACCGCATTCTCGGCTTCCTGCTCGGTATGCTGGTTACCGTTGTCATCCAGTCTTCCTCCGCAACCACCGTTATGGTTATGGGCTTTATCAATGCCGGTATCATGGACCTTGCGCAGGCGACCGGTGTTATTTTCGGTGCAAATATCGGTACGACCATTACCAGTGTTCTGATTGCGCTGGATGTGTCCGGCATTGCACCGTTTTGTCTGTTCCTGGGCGCTTTTCTTATGCTCTACTCCAAGAACAAGCGCACAAAGCACATCGGTCAGATTATTCTGGGCTTCGGCCTGCTGTTCCAGGGCCTGAGCACCATGAGTGGTGCCATGAAGCCGCTGAAGGATGTAGCCTGGTTCCAGGAATTCATCATGAACGCCAAAAACCCGGTTCTGGGTATTCTCGTAGGCGCTGTGCTGTGTGCCGTCATTCAGAGCTCCTCCGCCGCCGTCGGTATCATTCAGGCGCTGGCTATGCAGGGACTGATGCCGCTGTACTTTGGCTCTTTCCTGATTTGCGGTATCAATATCGGCTCCGCCATGCCCACCATTCTGGCATCCATGAATGCCCGGAATAACGCTAAGCGGGCATCCATGATCTATTTGATCAACAATCTGGTGGGTGCCGTGATTATGACCGTTGTTACACTGGTCCTCCCTTATACGGACTTTATTGGGCGGCTGATTCCGGATCCCATGTTCCAGGTTTCCGTGGTGCATATCATTTTCAAGGTCGTATCCGCTGTGGTGCTGCTGCCCCTGACCAATCAGGTAGTCAAGCTAACCTATGTTCTGGTTCCCAAGCAGAAGCACGAGGATTCCTGCCGTCTGGAATTTATCGACGTAAATCTGGTAGGCTCCCCCAGTGTTACCATGCTGCAGATTCGCAACGAGGTTGAGCGCATGGCAGGTCTTGTCCGTGAAAACATCAATTTGGCTATGGATGCCCTTTTGAACGGTAAACTCTCCAATGGCAAGAAAATTGAAGAAAATGAAGGAATCATCGATTTTCTTACCGATGCCATCAGCGATTTTCTCGTTAAGCTCAATGTTCAGGAAATGTCCAGTCAGGATTCCCAGTATGTAAACCGTGTGTTCCACACCTTAAGCGACCTGGAGCGGATTGGTGACTACGCGGAGCACCTTCTCCACCAGGCGGAACGCCAGGGCGAGCGGGGTATTCTCTATTCCCAGAAGGGCATCGATGAGCTCAACAGCATCTATGCGGAAGCCAGCAGTCTGTTTGACCAGGCTGTGGCGGCATTCTATCAGCAGAATGTCCAGCTGGATGAGATCCTGCAAATGGCAAGAACACAGCGCCATATCCGCAAAATGACCAGCCAGTCCAAGACAAATCACATGGAGCGGCTTCGCACCGGCGAATGCGGTGTGGAGGCGGGTATTATCTTCGGTGAAATTCTCAACTCGCTGAACCGAATTGGCGGACACGCCATCAACATTGCGGAGGCCTCCACCGCCCCCAAGCATGCGGAATAACACATTCCCCCGCTGGCCCTTAAACGGCAGCGGGGGGACTTTTTACCTTTCCCGGAATATTATTGCGTCCGTAATCAAATAATCCTCCCTGCGCATAGATTGTCATGGAGGTATGCGCCTATGAAAAAAACTTTCTTTCAGGGGGCCTGCACGGCCCTTGTAACACCGTTTCTGGAAAATCAGGTCAACTATCCCCTTCTGGAGCAGCTGATAAAGCGGCAGATTGAGGCAGGGGTTCGGGCCGTGGTGATCTGTGGCACCACCGGTGAAGCCCCAACCCTTTCGGACGGAGAAAAGCTGGAGATGATTCGCCGGGCAAAGGAATACGCCGGTGGAAAGTGCCTCATTCTTGCCGGAACCGGCTCAAATTCCACTACTCACACGGTTGCTCTGAGCATTGCCGCCCAGGATGCCGGGGCCGATGGGCTTCTGGTAGTCAGTCCATACTATAATAAACCCACCCCGGAGGGGCTGTATCGCCACTATGTATCCGTCGCCCAGGCTGTACAAATTCCGGTAATTCTTTACAATGTCCCCTCCAGAACCGGAACGGATATCCCGGTAGCGGTGTACCGGCGGCTGAGTGTCATCGACAATATCGTCGGTGTCAAGGAGGCATCCACCGACATTAACAAAATCAGCCGGATTCTGGCTGCCTGCGGGCCGGATTTTTCCATTTGGTCCGGTAACGATCAGCAGGCCCTTCCCGCCATGGCGCTGGGTGCCCGGGGGGTTATATCCGTGGCCTCCAATGTGGTGCCAACAGAAATCCAGGCCATGGCATCCGCGGCTCTGGACGGCGATCCGGATACCGCGCTGGCGCTGCATATGCAGCTTCTGCCCCTGATGGAGCTTCTGTTCTGCGAAAGCAACCCCATTCCCGTAAAGGCGGCAATGAGGTGCATTGGCTACGACTGCGGCTCCTGCAGGCCTCCCCTTTCCCAGCTGAGTCAGGAAAATCTGAAAAAAATCACGGATTTCTTCCGTTAACGCTTCCCTGGCCCGGGACTTAAGGCCGTCTGAAAGCAGCACCATGCAAGCGAGCAGCTGCCCAAAGGGCGGCTCTTAGCAAGACGCAGAGAGGGGTTCGATTCCCCCTCTCTCTAAGATTATTTTATTTCCATGACATACCAAGTCCCGGTACCGCCGAAAGGCGATACCGGGACTTGTCTTACAGCTGCCGGAAGCAGAGTGTACAGCATCGGCTGTTTACCGATCCGTCGATATATACAGCATAATCGCAAATAATCTGAAAGCCGCATTTTTCGTGGACTTTCAAGGAAGGAATATTGGATTTTCCCACATGGGAATAGAGCTTTTTGCCGCCGAAGGCTTCCAATACAGCTCGGAGAAGCTTTTCCGCATACCCTTTTCGGCGGGCGGTGGGTGCTGTCTCCAGCCCCTCCAGCAGAAGTCCATCCTGATAGGGCTCCAGCCGCAGGGCGCTGAGATATCTGCCCTTTTCCTCCCAAACTGCGTAAACCGCTCCCTCCACGGGGAAAAAGACCTCCTTCAGGTACTGGTAAAAATCCTGCTCCGCCTGAAGCAGACCGGCAGCGGCATCCAGACCGGGCCAGAACTCGGCGGAATTTTCCCGGTTGCCTTCCTCATATACCTCCATCAGGCTTCCAAAGGACAATTCCCGAAGGGATTTGGCAAGAATCAGCATATTTCCTCCTTTACAATGCGTACTGACTGGTGTAG
The DNA here is from genome assembly GCA_964504605.1 of uncultured Oscillospiraceae bacterium. GTDB lineage: Bacteria > Bacillota > Clostridia > Oscillospirales > Oscillospiraceae > Faecousia. Next base: position 3,691 of record CAZDFB010000034.1, read on the forward strand.
AGCTTATGATAGAAGCCCTTTTTCGCCAGAAGTTCTCTGTGGGTCCCCTGCTCCACGATACGTCCATGATCCAGCACCAGAATCAAATCCGAATCCACGATGGTACTGAGGCGATGGGCAATAACAAAGCAGGTTTTCCCCTCCATCAGCTGGTCCATGGCCTTCTGGATCATAATTTCCGTCCGGGTGTCCACATTGGAGGTGGCCTCATCCAGAATCAGCAGCGGCTTATTGGCGAGCAGTGCCCGGGCAATGGTTAGCAGCTGCTTTTGTCCCCCGGACAAATTGGTGGTATCCTCACCAATCACGGTATCGTATCCATCGGGCATGGTGCGGATAAAGTGGTCACAGTAGGCCTTTCGGCAGGCACTCTCTATTTCCTCCCGGGTGGCCTCCGGTCTTCCGTATGCCACATTTTCCGCAATGGTTCCACGGAAAAGCCAGGTATCCTGAAGCACCATGCCAAAGCAGTCCCGAACCGTCTCCCTGGACAGCCGGGAAATGTCCTGCCCGTCCAGGGCTATGGTACCCCGTTCGATATCATAAAATCGCATAAGCAGATTGACAATGGTGGTTTTCCCCGCCCCCGTCGGTCCCACAATGGCCACAATCTGACCGGGCTTTACCTGCAAATTCAGATTTTCAATCAGCGGCGTGTCTGGATCGTAGGAAAAATCCACATTTTTTAGCTCCACATATCCCCGGACAGGCTCCGTCAGCTTACCCCGGCCCGGGTCCTCCTCTTCCCGGTCCAGGATGGCGTAGATCCGCCGGGAGGATGCCTTGATCCAGTTCAGGCTCGCAAGACCCGAGGCAATCTGCTCCAGAGGCGTGGCAAACTGGCGGGCATAGAGCACGATGGTCACCACGGTGCCTACGCCGATGCCCTGGCGGATAATCAGCCAGCCGCCGATCAGATTGATGAGAATATAGGCCAGCGCATTGGAGAACTGGATCAGGGGCTGCACAATGGCACCGGTAAAGTTCGCCTTCGCCATGGTTTTTTTCAGCCGGTCGTTGACCTCCCCATGCCGCTGGGCCGTATAGGCTTCCAGATTAAATGCCTTTGTCGTCGGATAATTGGAAAAGGCTTCCTCGACCAGATCCGTCATTTCTCCTGTGGTTTCAAACATGGCATCGTAATATTTCTCACTGGCTCCCGCGATTTTGGAGGAAAGCCACATGGATGCCGGTGTCATAAACACGACAAAGCAGGCCAACACCCAATTTTCCCGAAACATGGCGATGGATATGACAACAATCTGGAAAATACCCTGTACCATAACGTCGAAAATCTGGTGCACATATCCGCCCACATCCCCCACGTCATCAATCATCCGGCTGAGGATATCGCCCACCGGGGTCTGGTCCACATAGGCCACGCTGAGCCGGCGAAGCTTATCGGAGATTTTCACCCGAAGCCCCCGGGTAAAATGGCGGGTAACCACGGTATTCATCAGGTACATATCCAAATAGCTGAAAACGCTGTATCCGATATAAGCCAGCAGCAGAGCAAGCAGCCCGGAGGTCAACCGGTCCCGCACCGGGCCCGAGCCGGAAACATAGTCACACAGTGTCTCCACCAGGTCGCCCAGAATTTCGGGAGCCAACACAGCACATATCACGGACAGCATTTCAAGAATTACCCCCAGGCACAACGGCAAGGTCGAGCGGAGCCACAGAAAAGATAACGAAGAGTTTTATGCCTGCCGCAAGTTCTACTCCTTCGAGGACTTCGAGAAGCAGCTTGCGGCCAGACAGCGACAATATAACAATTTCCCCATGCGCCCACTCAACTGGAAGTCACCCAAACACGTTCTTTTTGCTTTCCCTAATGTGTAACACATCATTGACAAACCTAAAATTTATATATTTGTCGAAATTGTATTTTTAGTCTTTCATATCCGTCATGATTCAACATTTTTCCATTTAAAAAGTTCTGTTTTCTCACTTTTCTGCTTCTCCACATTTTATTTTCTTCCGGAATATACGCTTCCCTATTCACAGTTTCCACAGCTTTTTCCACAAGGTCCTCATCCTGATTATTTTGTCAAAATTTGCTGTTTTTCGCTTTTACGAGTGCGATATGAACTTTTTCGCAATCCATTTTCTGGAAATTCGTATAGCACCATAAATATTCATGCAGCGATTGTATATTATTCATACGCTTGCAAAAAATGCAGGAGCCAGTACCGGCTCCTGCATTTTCAAAGGGCTTCCCCAAGTATGGACTTGGTGGCGTAGGCATTCAGGCTCATATCCGCCGTATTTCCAGCCAGATATTCATAATAGGCCTGGGCACCGATCATGGCACCGTTGTCGCCGCAGAGCTTCAGCGGGGGCATATAAACCTCCGCCCCGATTCCCTCCGCCATGGCAAGAATGTCTCCCCGAATCCGGGAATTGGCTGCCACGCCTCCGGCAACGGCAATTTTCCGGTAGCCCGTTTCCTTCAGTGCCAGCTCCACCCGAGGAACCAGCGTATCGGATACCGCTGCGGAGAAGGCCGCACACAGACTGGGAACATCCAGCGTCTCCCCCACCTGCTCCGCGTGATGGATCAGGTTCAGGGCGGCGGTTTTCAGGCCGGAAAAGCTCATATTGTAGGGATTATCACCGGGCTTGCTCCGGGGCAGCGTATATTTGCTTTCGTCCCCGCTCTTTGCCGCCCGATCCAGCGCCGCGCCGCCGGGATAGGGCATTCCCAGGACCCGTGCAACCTTATCAAAGCACTCACCTGCCGCGTCATCCAGCGTCGTTCCCAGAATGTGCATATCCGTGTAGTCCCTGACCTCAACGATCATGGTATGTCCCCCGGACACCACCAGACAGAGGAACGGGGGCTTCAGCTCCGGGTAGGCAATATAGTTTGCCGCAATATGTCCCCGGATATGATGGACCGGAATCAGGGGCTTATTCATCGCCATGGCTGCCGCCTTGGCAAAATTCACACCCACCAGCACTGCGCCAATCAGGCCAGGCGCGTAGGTTACAGCTACGGCATCAATCTCCTGCCGGGTCAGCCCGGCCTGTTCAAGGGCCTGATCCGCCAGGCCGTAAATAGCCTCGATATGCTTCCGGGAAGCGATTTCCGGAACCACGCCGCCGTAAAGCTTATGCAAATCAACCTGGGAGGCAATGCAGTCCGTCAAAACTTCCCGTCCATCCCGGACAATAGCCACAGCCGTCTCATCGCAGGAGGATTCCACTGCTAAAATGTTCATGATTTCACTTCCTTTATGTTACCACAAGCCCTCCCCTATGGGGAGTGTGCCCCCGAAGGGGCGGGAGAGGGATTCCGAATTTGGGTTTTGCCCTGCCTCTTCCGTCACGCCTCCGGCGTTCCACCTTCCCCAAAGGGGAAGGCACTTTTATTTCCACCGCTTCTGCAAGATGCAGGCATCCTCTTTGGGATTGCGGTAGTAGTTTTTCCGCAGGCCCACCTGCGTAAAGCCCAGCTTTTCGTAGAGGGCCTGAGCGGGGGCATTGGAGGCCCGGACCTCCAGGGTCAGGCTGTGACTGTCCCGGGCCTTCAGCCCATCGATCAAGGCCAGAATCAGCTTCTCTCCAATGCCCCGGCGGCGGTAATCGGGATGAACAGCCACGTTCATCATATCCGTCTCCCCCAGAACCGTCTGGGAGCCCACATAGCCCACCACCCTGTCTCCGTCCAGTGCGACGAGCCACAGGGAAAGCCGGTTTTCCAGTTCGGAGGCGATACTTCCCTCACTCCAGGGATCCGAAAAGCAGGACTTCTCCAGCTGCCCGATCTGGGCAATGTGGGTAGCGGTCATCGGTTGAATTTTCGTCATTTCGCCTGATACCAGCTTTCACCGAATTTAGCCTCAGCCGTCAGGGGAACCGTGAGGGCGGCAACGCCCTCCATTTCCCGGCTCACCAGTGCCGCAACCTGAGGTGCAATCTCCCGGGGACACTCCACAATCAGCTCGTCGTGGACCTGCAAAAGCAGCTCAGCCTCCGGGAAATTCTCCCGAAGAGCGTTCTCCACCCGGATCATGGCGAGCTTAATCAGGTCCGCGGCAGTACCCTGGATGGGGGTATTCAGGGCGATGCGCTCCGCACCGCTGCGAATGTTGAAATTACTGCTCTTCAGCTCGGGAATATACCGACGGCGACCGAACATCGTCTCCGTCCAGCCCTTTTCCCGGGCCGAGATGACAATATCCTTCATATATTGCCGCACACCGGAATAGTTGGAGAGATAGTTGTCAATATACATCTTTGCTTCCTGCCGGCTTACGCCGATATCCTCAGCCAGTGAGAACTCGGAAATACCGTAGACAATGCCAAAGTTAACAGCCTTGGCATGGCGGCGCTGCAGGGGTGTTACCTGGGCAACATCCACGCCAAAAACCTGGGCCGCAGTGGCGGTATGGATATCCACGCCGCCGCAGAAGGCATCGCGCATGGCCTTGTCATCCGCAATATGGGCCAGGACCCGCAGCTCAATCTGACTGTAGTCCGCATCCACAAGGACACATCCGGGCTTTGGAACGAACATTTTCCGAATTTCCGCTCCAAGATCCGTCCTGACAGGGATGTTCTGCAGGTTGGGCTCGGTGGAGGAAAGCCGTCCGGTGGCGGTGACCAGATTCTGGAAGGTCGTGTGGATTCTTCCGTCCTCTCCAATCACCTTGAGCAGGCCGTCGGCATAGGTGGACTTGAGCTTCGTCAGCATCCGGTAGTCCATGATTGCCGGAATGATGGGGTGCTTGTTTTTCAGCTTTTCCAGCACATCCGCATTGGTGGAATAGCCGGTTTTCGTTTTCTTCACCGGAGGAAGACCCAGCTTCTCAAAAAGAAGCTCGCCCAGCTGCTTTGTGGAATTGATGTTAAAGGCCCCGCCGGAATAGCTGAAAATCAGCTCCTCGCAGTCGGAAATGCGCCTTGTCAGCATATCGCCAAACTGCACCAGCTGACCCCGGTCGATGGCAATGCCCCGGTTCTCCATCCGGTAGAGCACATCGCACAGCGGAAGCTCGATTTGCCGGTACAGCTCGGTCATTCCGTTTTTCTCCAGCTCCCGGGACAAAACAGGCCGAAGATTCCAAATTGCCTCCGCGCAGGCAGCAGCGTCACCATCCTCCACACCAGCCCCCAGGAAGGTGTTTGCCAGCTTGGACACGGGATATTCCGACTGGGAGGGATTCAGGTCGTAGGCTGCCAGGGCAGTATCAAAGGAAAAAGGCCCGCAGTGGATTCCAAGCTCGTCCAGCCGGTGCATGGTGGTTTTTATATCATGTCCGGTCAGTTCACCGGACAGGGAGAGCCCCATTTGGGCTTCCATGGGAGTCAAAGCGCATACGCCCTTCTCCCAGGCCACGCCAAGGGACCCATCCTCAGCCAGATACACCGCACAGGGTGTGCCCTCCGCCGGAAGGGTATTACATCTGGGCAGCGCCTCCAGCTTCTTTTCCGGCTCGGAGGCAGCAGCTTCCGCATCCGCCAGATTATACTTGTCAATAAGCCGGACAAATTCCAGCTTCTGGAATATTTTACGCAACTCCGGCTTATTGTAGGGCCGAACCAGCGCATCCATGGGGCCAAAATCAATAGGGGCCTCGGGGATGATGGTAGCCAGCTCGTAGGAAAGATAGGCGTTGTCCCGCCCGGCAATGAGTTTCTCCCGAAGCTTGGGCCGGATGGAGGGGTCCTCCAGATTCTCATAGACACCATCCAGGCTGCCGAATTTCAGCAGCAGCTCCGTCGCGGTTTTTGGACCAACGCCGGCAACGCCCGGAATATTATCCGAGGAATCACCCATCAGCGCCTTCAGGTCGATCAGGCGTTTGGGCGCAAAGCCATATTCCTCCCGGAATTTTTCCTCTGTGTAGAGCGTAGCCGTGGTCTGACCGCCCTTGGAGATTACCAGCTTGATGTGAACATTTTCGTCGATCAGCTGCAGTGAATCCCGGTCGCCTGTGACCACCACGCACTCCCAGTCGTTATTGCTGCAAATTTTGCCCACTGTTCCGATCACGTCGTCGGCTTCCCAGCCCTGGCATTCATAAATGGGAATGTTCATAGCCCGTAGAACATCCTTCATCACAGGCATCTGCTGGGCCAGCTCCTCCGGCATTCCGTGGCGGGTGGCCTTGTAGCCATCATAACGCAGATGCCGGAAGGTGGGCCCATGAAGATCAAAGGCCACGCACACAGCCTCCGGCTGCTCCTCCCGCTCCATTCGCTCCAGAATGTTCAGGAAGCCATAAATGGCGTGGGTGTAGAGTCCTTCCCGGTTTGTCAGGGGTTTCACGCCAAAATAGGCCCGGTTAATGACAGAATTGCCGTCAAGGATCAGTAATTTCATACTTTTCTCCATTTTGCGCCCTGGGGCGTATCCACGATTTCGATTCCCCGTGCCTTCAGTTCGTCCCGGATCCGGTCAGCCTCGGCCCAGTTTTTGGCCTTTTTCGCCTCGGTACGGGCAGCAACCAGCCCATCGATTTCTGGATCCGCATTGGCTTTCTCCTCCTGAGCCTGCTTCTGTGCCAGAGCGGATGCAGCTTCAATCAGATTCAGGGACAGCACCTGGTCAAATTCTGCCAGTGCGGCAAGCTTGGTAGCATCGTTGCACTTGGCCTTCAAAACATCGTAAACCGCAGTGATAGCCAGAGAGGTATTCAGGTCGCCGTTCAGGGCACCGACGAAGCGCTCCCGGAGCTTGGCGAGTGCCTCCTGATCTACCTCCCCCTCCTGCCGGAAGGTAGCAATTTTCGCAATCAGCTTATCGTAGGCAGTCACCGCATTATCCAGATTTTCCCAGGAAAATACCAGATTCCGGCGGTAATGGCTCTGCAGGCAGAACAGCCGGTAGGCCATGGGATCATAGCCCTTGCTCTCCAGCAGGGAAACCGTCAGAAATTCCCCCTTGGACTTGGACATTTTACCGGAATCTGTATTCAAATGGTGGACATGGAACCAGTAGTTACACCATTTATGCCCCAGGAAGCTCTCAGACTGGGCGATCTCGTTGGTATGGTGGGGGAAGGCATTGTCAATGCCACCGCAGTGGATATCCAAATCCTCACCCAGGTGCTTCATGGAAATGCAGGAGCATTCAATATGCCAGCCGGGATAGCCAACACCCCAGGGAGAATCCCACTTCAGGGCCTGATCCTCAAACTTGCTCTTAGTAAACCAGAGAACGAAATCGTTCTTATTCCGCTTGTTGGTATCCTCCTCAACGCCCTCCCGGACGCCGGTAGCCAGGTCCTCTTCGTCATGGTCGTTGAAGACATAGTACTTTTCCAGCGTGGCGGTATCAAAATACACATTTCCGCCGGCAATATAAGCATTTCCCTTATCCAGCAGGGTCTGCACCATGTGGATATATTCGTCGATGCAGTTTGTCGCAGGCTCCACAACATCGGGCCATTTAATATTCAGCTTGCTGCAATCGGCCTTGAAGGCATCGGTATAGTAACGGGCAATATCCATAACGGACTTATGCTCCCGCTTGGCACCCTTAAGCATCTTGTCCTCGCCGGTGTCCGCATCGCTGGCCAGATGGCCCACGTCGGTGATGTTCATAACACGCTTGACGGGATATCCCAGATAGCGCAGGGATTTTTCCAGCACATCCTCCATGATGTAGGTACGCAGGTTGCCGATATGGGCATAGTGATACACCGTGGGGCCGCAGGTGTACATTTTAACAAGTTCAGGATTATTGGGAACGAACAGTTCCTTCTTGTGAGACAGAGAATTATAAAGATACATATTGGATTCCTCCCGTTATTATAAACCAGTTTTTATTTTGTTGTCCGGTGCGCTTTTTCCGCAAAGCAGCAGAACCAGCACCACAGGTCCTGCCACCGGAACCAGCAGCCAGAGGTAAGCCCTGATACCATATCCGGCATCCCGCAGCCGTCTGCGGCTCAGCGCCGCAAGCCGTACAAGCACAAGGCAGCCGTAAATCGGCACAGCTACATCCACGGCATCCAGTACCCTCTGGGTATCTCCCGTGATGACCACTGAAAGCACCAGCACCAGGCAAATCATTCCGCAGACCGCCCAGATAAGTTCGGTACCCAGTTCACTCCAAAATTCACCGATGCGCATTTTCCCGGAAAAGGAAAAGAAGCGCCGGAAAATATTCTGTTTTTTCGGCATATGCCCCTCCTTACAAAAAACCGCCTCTCATGCACAGGCACAAGAGGCGGGCAAAGCTCGCGGTTCCACTCTTATTTATCACTTTTTATTCGTTTAGCCGCTCCCGGACGCACTTTCACGGCGCTCCCCTGCCCGGGCTTTCAGCCAATGACCCCGACTCTCTGTAAGGTTCCCAACCGCTACTCTTTCCGTTCAACGCAGTATTTCCGCATACATTTTAACATTATAACCGCATTGTTGTCAAGCATTCGTTTTCTCCGCCGGATAATCAATTTTCCGCAAAGATTTATTTCTCAGCTTTCCCGGGATTCCTGATCCGCAAGTTGGGCTGAGCAGTTAAAAAGAAAGGTTCTATAATAAATGTTGGGGTCAGGCGATGAGCCTGGCCCCAACAGTCATTTTAAATTTCAATGGCACTATATTCGAAAATCTTCATTCCCGATCATCGATCAGACCATAGCCGCCCTCATTGCGGCGGTAGACCACAGCGAAGGATCCGCCATTGTCCGCATCCCGGAAGGCGAAAAAGCTGTGTCCCAGCAGATTCATCTGCAGAACGGCCTCTTCCCGGGTCATGGTCTTGAAATAGAAGCTCTTGATTCTGGTAATGCTCAAATCCTCCTCAGCCGGTTCAGGAACGAAGGAGGTCTCCTCCTGAACACTTCGCACGAAAGCATCCTGGCGCAGACGGCGTGCCAGCCGGGTCTTATTCTTGCGGATCTGGCCCTCGATGGTGCCAACGGCAGCATCAATGGAAGCAAACATATCGGAGGTGGATTCGCTGGCCCGGAACCAATGGTCCGCCCCATGGACGGTGAGCTCCACCTTGTTCCGGTTCTTCTCTACAGAAAAGACCACAAGTGCTTCCGCATCCTCCTCAAAGTACCGTGCCAGCTTCATGACCTTTTTCTCGGCGTAGGCGTGGACATTTCCGGGGAGTTTCACTTTCTTTTCACTGTACTGAAACTTCATATGCGGCAGCTCCTTTCATTTTTCACCGTTTCTTCGGTGTAGTGTAACTATACCACCAAAACGGAAAAACGACAAGGTATGCTGCCCTCCAAAAGGAAAAATTATTCGTCCACGTCCTCTTCCTCGTCCAGAAGCTCCGCCATTGTCAAATTATATACCGCCTCCGCCTTCTTCTCAAAGAGCTTACCCAGGCGGACAGCCTGCCGCTGATCCGGGGCCATAAGCTCCAGCGTCATCAGGTTACCCGCCTCATCATCCAGCGCCATGATAACAGAAAAGTCACCGGAATCCCGGGGAATAATCTGGGTTTTCACAAAGCTGCTGCGGCGAATCTGCCGGTTGAAGCGGGAGACAGCGTTCTCTGCCTTGCACTTGACAGTGTAGGCAATGGAATCCTCTGTCAGGGAGCCGTCAGCCCGGCCCTTGTCGGTAATGACATATTTCTCAGGCTCCTGCTCCTTGAGATGACCGGACTTGACCATCTCCGGAATTGCCGTGCAAACATCGAAATAGCTCAGGCAATCATCCTGATAACACAGTTCGTAAATTTCCTGACTGTTCACAGGATAGCTCACCCTCGCCATAACAAACAGGATCAGCACCTTAACATCCAGCATATCATGAATAAAACCAAGTCTCTGCATATGTGTCACCTCTCAAGGATATTATACAGAATCCCGGCAAAAAATCAAGCACCTACTGCAGTGCCCGCGCATATTCTAGCACGAAAGGGTGATGAAATTTGCGTAAGATACTGATATATCCCACAGGAACCTCACAGGCAACCGCCTTTGCCGCCCGATTTCTTCCCTTCCCATTGACCGATCATCCCACGCCGGAGGTAACCCACCTGCTTCTGGACACCCCCAGCTTCGCCCCGGACGGAAGACTTCGCGGAGGGGGCAGCCCGGAAGACATTCTCCGGCGGCTGCCAGAAAATATACGCGTCATCGGCGGAAATCTGAACCACCCCTGTCTTGCCGGGTACTGCGTCACGGATCTTTTGTGCGATCCGGAATACACCGCCCAAAATGGGGCGATCACAGCCCGCTGCGCCATCCGGCTTGCGATTCCCTTCCTTGGCATCACGCTGTGTGGCTGTCCCGTGCTGGTTCTGGGCTGGGGCAAAATTGGCAAATGCCTTGCCAGGCTGCTCCGGCAGCTGGGTGCTCAGGTCACAGTAGGTGTCCGAAAGGAAGCGGATCGGGCGATGCTCAACGCACTGGGGTATCGTGGAGTGTCCATGGATGCGCTGCCTGGAATCCTCAGTCAATTCCGGTTGGTTTACAACACCGTTCCCGCCGCGGTGCTGCCGGAAAACGCCATTTTCCCAACGGATTGCGTAAAAATTGAGCTGGCATCCATTCCCGGCCTTGGGCCGGATGCCGTTGACGGTCGGGGACTTCCCGGCAAGCTGGCCCCGGAGAGCTCCGGAGCCCTGATTGCCCGGCGGATCACCGCCCTTCTTGAAAAGGAGGATATACTGTGAATATCGGATTTGCCCTTTGTGGCTCCTTCTGTACATACGCCAAAGTATTCCCTGTTATGGAGGCACTGTCCGGGAAACACAATGTTCTCCCGATTTTCTCCGCCGCCTCGACCTCCATCGACAGCCGCTTTGGAAAGGGAGAGGCTTTTGTGCGGCGTGCAGCGGAAATCACGGGGAACAAGCCGCTTCTTACCCTGGCGGAGGTGGAGCCCATCGGTCCCCGGAAGCTTCTGGATGTACTGGTTATTGCCCCCTGCACCGGAAATACGCTGGCGAAACTTGCCCACGGCATTGCGGACGGCCCTGTGACCATGGCTGCAAAAAGCCACCTTCGTAACGGCAGACCCATTGTTATCGCAGTCTCCACCAACGATGGTCTGTCCGGGGCAGCGGAGAATATCGGTCGTTTACTGGGGCGGAAGCACTTTTTCTTCGTGCCATTCGGGCAGGATGCGCCTGAAGAAAAGCCCACCTCCCTGGTTGCGGATTTTACTCAGCTTCCTGCGGCGGTGGAAGCTGCTGTCAAGGGTATGCAGCTTCAGCCCCTGCTGCTCTAACCGGCAATCCCAGAACGCTGAAGGCCCGCCCGAACAAGTCCGTTCGGGCGGGCCGGTTTCAATTTAAATTACTCAACGCAGACAACGCCATTTTCCTGAATGGTAACGGTCATACCGTCCTTCACATAGCTCAGGAATTCATCGCCCAGGGAGTCCACCACAGGCATGGATACCTGGGGGCACCAGACGGAGGCAAGAATGGAGCCCGCCGCCGCCAGAGAATCAATGGGCTTGCTGAAAAGCATACAGGCAGGCTGCCGGCCCATGGCACAGGCGCAGTAGAGCACCAGGCCTCCGGTGGTCGAGCCGATGGTCATGGGCAGGCAAAGGGCCTTCCCTGCCATTTCCTTCTTGTACAGGTCCGGATTGTTCTGGTCACCGCAGGTGGCCTTTTTATCTCCGAACTGCAGTGCGCCCTGGAAGGATGCCAGCGTATTGACACCCTCGTGGGACACCAGTGCCTGTGCTGTCACCGTACCGGGGGCAATTACTCTTCCCTGAAATTGTTTCATATCAGCAGCCTCCTTTGGTGATCTTTTCCAGAATCTCCGCTTCCGTGTAATACCGGGCTGTGGTATAGGTACGAAGCTTATTGGAAGATGTCATAACGGGCATAGACTTGCACAGCGGATTGTTCATATACATCAGCGGGCAGATATAGCTCAGAATCACGCCGGTGGCCTCCAGCCGGGCGGCGTAGGGGGTCTGTTTGAATTCCTTCAGCACAGCGGGAGCGGTGGTGAAAACAGTGGGAATCAGCACCTTTTTATTTCCGCTTTCCTTCAGGCCCAGCTCCACCCGCTCTGTCCAGTCGATCAGCTGCTGCATACTCATGTGGGGGCAGCCCACAAAGCAAAGCTTGGGTTTTGCATCGGGGTTCTTCCACATGACCGGGTAGTTTGCCTTCACCCGTTCCAGCTCCGCGTCGTCGATGATGTATTCCTTTGCGTCAGCTGCAATCAGCTTTTCGCCAAGCTCCTTTGCCTCGGGGGTTAGATCCGCAATGTGATACAGTCCCACCGCGCCATTGGAGGCGGTGGCAGCGCCAAAATCCTTCAGGTAGGCGCACACATCATCGGTAAGCTCCGTACCCAGCCACTGCTCCATGCCCTCGATATAGGGAACGTCCTCCATGACCTTCATGCCAATGGCAGAGCCCAGAAGCTGGGCCTCCGGCTTTTTGGTGCAGCGGACCTTAACGCGCCAGGTAGCCTTTCTTCCCTCGTCGGTCAGCAGACCGAAATTGGGAACAAATCCAGCGATGGAGCCCATAATATCCATGATGCCGGAATTCCGGTTGCACCGGGCACCCAGCACTGAGTTGGCATAGACCACAGCGGAGGATTCTGCCCAGCTGAGGATATCACCCTTTTCCGGCTTGTTGCCAACCTGGTCCAGGTAGCAGGCGCAGGTAAAGGCATCCCCGTTCATCAGGCCCAGCTGTTCCAGCTGCTTTTCATAGCTGTCCTGCGTGGCGTACATGATCTTGTTGAACACCAGCTTCTGCAGCCCATTGGCAGGAACATTCTCATCCACAGGCCGGGGGTCTACGGAAAATGCCTGCTGAGAGATGGCACCGGCATCAATCAGCTGCTGCATCAGCTCAAATACCGGCTTCATCATTTTCAGTCCAAAGGATGTAACCAGGTGGTTATATTTGGAGGTGACGGGAACCATCTTATCCGCATGAAACGCGTCACCGTACATAACCAGCGTGCGCATGACCTTAGCCAGGGTTTCGCCCTTTTCGCCATTTAATATGGCCTGCTGCTCCGTTGTTAAATTCATATGATAACCTCCTCGTATAATAAGTTTCAAGTTAATAATTCAGATATCAGCAGGCTTTGA
>CAZDFB010000035.1:0-16515 GCA_964504605.1 uncultured Oscillospiraceae bacterium
CCGAGCGTCTGGGCCTGTGTGGTGCCGTGTCCTGGCTGGATGCCAAGGCTACCAAGGAGCTGGATCCGGAAGGCCCCTGCCAGATCGTTCCCAAGGAAGGCTGCACCAATGAGAAGCTGGGTGTCTACGCTTCCGTGGATGAGGCCATTCAGAAGTACTCCCACGGCGCTCTGGAGCACGTGACCCTGTACTCCCTGTTCCAGGATCCCATGACCTCCTGCGGCTGCTTCGAGTGTATCTGCGGTGTTGAGCCTGTCTCCATGGGCGTTGTCATCACCTGCCGTGAGCACGCCGGTATGACTCCTCTGGGCATGACCTTCTCCGAGATGGCCTCCATGACCGGCGGCGGTGTTCAGACCCCCGGCTTCATGGGCCATGGCAAGCACTTCATCTCCTCCAAGAAGTTCATCTCCGCAGAGGGCGGCCCCGGCCGTATCGTCTGGATGCCCAAGATGCTGAAGGATCAGATGCGCGAGCGTTTGGATGCTACCGCTCTGGAGCTGTACGGTGTTGAGAACTTCACCGACATGATTGCCGATGAAACCATCTGCACTGAGGATCCCGAGGAACTGCTGAACTTCCTGTCTGAGGCCGGTCACCCCGTCCTGAGCATGGAACCCTTCGATATGTAATCGAAATTCCCGATAACGCAAAAAGAGGAAGCGGCTTGCCGCTTCCTCTTTTTTGTGGATGAAATATCGGTATCCCGGGGAAATGGAGGTACCCGCCCGGCAGAAGCGGGGCGGGTGTAAAAAAGTCGGGTCATTCTGCCCTGAGACTGTTATTCAGGGCGTTGATTAAATGGAACCCATTGGGGTGGTCATAGTCCTCCACAAGATATTCAAGGGCGGCAACCAATTCGGACATATGTGCTTTCGCATTTTCGGGATTCAGTATCATATCTCCGTAAAGAATGTTACACCAAATATAATCCGTGTTGCTCCTGCCGTCCAGGAGGCAGAGGTAAGCTGTCATATAAGTCCGGAACTCGGCAACGCCTGCCATATATTCGGATTCATTTTTCTGCTTTTCCTAGTTTCTGAAATGTTCCAGGGCAGCATGGACACTGCTTCCGCACATTTCTTCCATTGTGTCATTTGGGGAAGCGTGGTATTGCCACAAAACTGTGCGGACAACTATCAGCAGAAAAATGCCAACTGCCGCAACCAGAATTTTTTTTCTTCATACAAAACTCTCCTTTTGTGAATAGATGGAGTACACGAAAACCGGTTTATGAATGCTGACAAATCAACGGAATGCGTTTTTTATCCGTGCTGATTGAAAGCCAGGGAATCGAAGGTGATGACGGTGTAGTAGGTGCCCTGGCCCAGATCGTTCAGAGCCTTTTCCAGGGCCTGCTGGATGGATTCCTCCTCACCGGCAAGCTCCATGGGGAGGGCAACGTCGAAAATCAGATTGGTGTGGCCCGCACCGGGAACCATGCGGAAATCGTGAATGGACAGACGGCTGTCCCGGACCTGCAAAATCGCGGCAACCAGATGGCGCATCCGGTCCAGTTCCGGGTCATTGGTAACCACGGGGTCGTAGTGGATAACCAGATGGACACCGTGGCTTTCCAGACATTCCCGCTCCATATCGTCGATGATTTCGTGGCACTGGAGGGGGTCCTCATCCTTGTCCATTTCCACATGGATGCTGGCAAAGCGCTGACCGGGGCCGTAATCGTGAACCATCAGGTCATGGTAGCCCAGGACCTTGGGGTTGGAGCCGATATAGTCAACAATTTTCTTCCGAAGCTCCGGGTCCGTGGCTTCACCCAGAAGGGGGGAGATGGTTTCCTTAGCCAGATTCCAGCCACTGATGAGAATGAACACGGCCACAGCCAGACCGATGTAGCCATCAACGGGAATCTGCCACAGATGCTGGGCGACCATTGCCAGAAGCACCGCACCGGTGGATACGCAGTCGTTTCGGCTGTCCGCTGCGGTGGCAAGGAGGGTGGAGGAGCCAATCAGACCGCCGAGCCGCCGGTTAAACAGGAAGAGCCAGAGCTTGACGGCGATGGAGGTCAGCAGCACCAGAACGGCCCAGAGGGAAAAGACCACCGGAGAGGGAGAAAAAATCTTTTCCAGGGAGCTTTTTGAAAGCTCAAAGCCGATGAGCATAATCATGACGGCGACAGCCAGACCAGACAGATATTCCAGCCGGGCATGACCGTAGGGATGGTGCTCGTCGGCAGGCTTTTCCGCAAGCCGGAAGCCCAGCAGAGTGACGATGGAGCTGGACGCGTCAGACAGGTTGTTCATAGCGTCCGCGGTTATGGAGACGGAGCCCGTCAGCGTACCGATCAGCAGCTTGAACAGAAACAGAAGGGCGTTGCACAGAATTCCGACGATTCCGGAAAGGCTGCCCACCCGGGCCCGGAAATTTGCGTCCGGGGAATCGTAATTGGGAACAAAAAGCTTCAACAGCAGGGTTGTCATGAATTTTCCTCCATATATCAGGCTTTTGACGGCGAAAAAGGGAATTTGGGAACTCTACTCCCGGTAGAGTCGGTGATTCTACCACCCGGAGGGCGTAGAACCGGGGTTGGTAGCGTGATTTTTCCCCTTGGGTTCAGTATAATGAACGGGAAATACAGTTATGACTGCAATTATAGCGCACCTGTGGGGCGTTAGTCCAGTCTAATTTTTGGAGGATAAACATGATGTCTGCATATAAGATCGTAACCGATTCCAGCTGTGACTTTACCAAGCAGCAGTATAAGGACCTGGGCTTGACCTATGCCCCGCTGTACGTGATGTATAAGGGCGAGACCTACGAGAGCTTCACGGAGCCCCAGGAGCTGAAGATGTTTTACGACGGCATCCGGGAGGGTGAAATGCCTACCACCTCCGCCGCCAATGTTGAGGACTGGACAAAGGTAATGGAGCCGGTGCTGGAAAGCGGTGAGGATGTGCTGGCGCTGTGCTTCACCTCCGGCCTTTCCACCACCTATCAGTCTGCGGTCATTGCTGCCGCTGAGCTGAAGGAAAAGTATCCCCAGCGGAAGATCAACGTGGTGGATACCCTCTGCGCTGCCCTGGGCCAGGGCCTGCTGGTGTGGTACGCCTGCCAGAAGCGTGACGGGGGAATGGACCTGGATGAGCTGACTGCCTGGGTGGAGGAAAACAAGCTCCACATTTGCCACTGGTTTACCGTCAACGACCTGTTCCACCTGAAGCGGGGCGGTCGTGTCAGCGCCACTACCGCACTGGTGGGTACCATGCTCAACATCAAGCCCATCATGCACATGAGTGATGAGGGTAAGCTGGTAAGCGTGGGCAAGGTCCGCGGCAGAAAGGCATCCATTGAAGGAATCGCTGCCAAGATCGCTGAGCTGGGCGCGGGCTACAATAATGAGACGGTGTTCATCGTCCACGGCGACTGCCCGGAGGAGGCTGAGCAGCTGGCCCAGATTGCGAAGACCAAATATGGCGTAAAAAATGTTATGATCGGCTATGTGGACGGCGTTATCGGTGCCCACACCGGTCCCGGCGTGCTCTCCATTTTCTTTATGGGAGTCCACAGATAAAAGCTCGGAAAAGGGCCGCAAAGCGAGGGTCTTCGCTTTGCGGCCCTTTGTGTTTGAGAAACGGATGGGCGGAGAGACTCCACAAAAAGTATTGATAGTTTCGTGGAAAATATATGTAAAAAATACGAAATGACATTGCTTCACCCGAAAAAATGTGATATACTCGAAAAGGAAAAATATGCCCTGGGGGGACTGCGCCCTCTGGGCGAAAACCATGTGCTGCCCCGCACCGTGGGGACGTGTATGAGGAGGGTCATGTATGAGAAAACAAGGTAAACTCACACGGTTGCTGTCCATGATTTTGGCAGTGGCAATGTGCCTGTCTTTCCTGCCCTGGACAGCCCTGGCGCTGGAAGGGGACAAGACGGCGGCGCTGGTTACCGATGTCACAGAGCTGGCAGCCGGTGACCGGATCATCATTGCGGCGGCGGAATCCGATACCGCAATGAGCACAAACCAGAAAAGTACCAACCGGGGCACAGCGGCGGTCACCAAAGACGGCTCCGTGATTACCCTTGGGGCGGATGTCCAGGTCATTACTCTGGAAAACGGCACCAAGGCCGGAACCTGGGCCTTCCGCGTGGACGAGGGCTACCTGTATGCCGCGGGTAAGACCAAGGCTCAGGGTGCCAGCAAGAACCAGAATTATCTGAAGACCCAGACAACCCTGGATGACAACGGCTCCTGGAGCGTTTCCATTGCCGATGGCGTCGCCACGGTCATTGCCCAGGGTGAGAACGGCTGCAACAATATGCGCTACAATAAAACCAGCGGCCTGTTCTCCTGCTATATCTCCGGGCAGGAAAATATCAGCATTTACAAGATCGTGGAGACTGCAGAGCCGGAACCCACGGAGGAGCCCACCGAGGAGACTGCGGAATCCACCGAGGAGCCCACCGAGAGCACCGAGCCGGATGTGGTGGTCGTTCCCATTGATGTGGCCCTGGGTGCCTCCGAGGGTACCTTCACGGTCAAGGGCGTTGTGACGCTGGTGGACGGACTGAACTATTATGTGCAGGACGAAACCGGTGCCATCTGCGTGCGCCTTGGGACGGAACGCGGCGATATCGTCCTTGGCAGCACCGTTCTGGCAACGGGCAGCCGTGGGGAGTTCAACGGCCTGCCCCAGCTGGGCTCCGCTACCCTGAAGTCCTCTGACGGCATGACCCTCAGCGCCAAGGATATTACCCTTGGCAGTTTGACAAAGAGCGATCTGTGCACCTACATCAGAATCACCGGCTTGACGGTGACCGGCGTTACCGCGAATACCATTACCGTCACCGACGGAACCAATTCCATTGAGATCTACAACCCGGTGACCGGCGATGCCAAGATCAAGAAGGATGATGTCCTGACTTTTACCGGTGCTCTGGGCATCTATGGAACCAAGTACCAGCTGCGCAACACGCTGGCGGAAGAAATCCAGCTGACCTATGTAGCCCCGGACGCGGCACCTGACTACCGTACCTGGACTCAGGTTTCTCTGGAGGAAATTCAGGCCGGGGATACCATTGCCATTACCATGACTAAGGATGGCACCACCTGGGTGCTGCCCAATGTGGGCGAGGGCAGCAAGAAGCAACCTCTGGTGGCTGCCGGCACGGTGGACGGCACCACGCTGACCACCGATGGCGCTGAGAAGTTCGCCTGGAGCGTTTCCACCGCTGAGGGCGGCTACCATATTAAAAATGGTGACAGCTATCTGTATGTCAACGCGGACAACAATGGTGTTCGGATTGGCTCCACGGCAGCTGTCTGGAGTGTGGACAGCGGCTACCTGACTGCAAAGGACAGCAAGGATGTCCTCCGTTACCTGGGTGTTTACGATGGAACCGACTGGCGCTGCTACACCAGCATCAATGCTACCATCAGCGGACAGAGCCTCTCCTTCTGGCGGCTGAATGCCCCGGAGGAAAAGGATCCTTGGGCAGATGAGGATGCCAAGTATTCCATTTACCAGCAGATCAGCCAGCTGCAGGACGGCGACAAAGTCGTGATCTTCAACAATGGCAACGGCAAGGCCGTTTCCTCTCAGTTCAACGGCTACTACCTGTCCGGCGCGGATGCCACGGTGAAGGAAGCAGGCTATATCGCCTCCGAGGCGGAGAATATCGTCTGGACCGTGTCCGTTCAGGAGACGGATGGTGTCAAGGTCTATACCTTCAGGCAGGGGGACGATGTGGTTCTGGGTATCCTCAAGAGCGGTACCTACTTCAATCTGAAGACCGGTGTGGGCGATACTGCCGATACCGGCTTTACCCTGGAGAAGACCGGCGATACCGCTTATATGTATTATGTCTACTCAAGCACCCTGGAAGGCACTTACGGTCATGTGTACCTGGAGTGGTACGCCGCCAAGAACGGCTTCTCTCCCTACTGCACCGGCGCTGACCGCCTCAGTGAGACGAATTTTGGCTTCACCTTCTATAAGCTGGTCCGGGAGGGCGTGAAGGAAGAGGAGCCGGAAGTGCCGGACACACCCGCTCTGACCGTTGAAAGCGGCGAGTATGTGATCTGGGACGTGACCAATAACAAGGCCCTGTCCTCTGAGCGCACCAAGGAAGGCTCCTATTACTATAAGGGCGTGGATGTTACCGAAGCCGACGGCGTTCTGTCCGGCTACGGCGAAACGGAGATCTGGACCGTCACCGTAACGGACGGTGTACTGACAATCTCCGCCGGAACGGAGACGCTGGGTATGTCCGGCAGCTATGGAAGCATTTCCAACGCCACCGGCTGCACCACCTGGACTCTGGAGGATGCCGGAGATGGCGCCTTCTATATTAAAAATACCGAAACCGGCAAGTACATCACCTTTGACACCGGATTCAGCTCATGGCAGGCCAAGGCGGACAAGGCTGCCGCTTCCAGACTGAAGATGACCAAGCCCGTGGATGACACCAAGCCCGCCAGCGGCATTGCCGACGGCAAGTATGTCATCTGGAACCCCACCCACAAGGTGGCAGTGTCCAATACCTTCAATTCCTCCAACTATATGCTGGGCACGGCGGTTACCCCCGTGGGGGATACGGTCACCGGCTACAGCACCGTTGATATCTGGATCGTTACCAACAATGACGACGGTACCATTACCATCACCCAGGACGGCAAGTACTTCGGCAACAACGCCGGCGGCTATATTGCCGTGGCTGCCGAGGTTGCCAACCCCAACTGGAAGATCGTTCCTCTGGATGACGGCACTGTGTACCTGTCCAACGTGGGCAGCGGCAAGGATCTGGAGTGGTTCGCGACCTACTCCGACTGGTCCATGTACTATTTCAGCGAGGCGGATCGGGCCCTCTATGCTCTGCGCTTCACCCCCGCAAGCACGGTCTACGCCACCGATTCCGAGGTGGTCAAGGACATCGCCCAGTGGGGCGGCGGCGGTCCCTACGATTCCGCAACCAATGCCAGCCAGGTCAATGGCGACCGGTATGTGGTGGGCGATCAGAAGGATGACAAGGCCGCCTTCACCGTGAGAGCCGATGGCAAGCAGGGTACACCCTTCCAGGCGACCACTACCTCCACCGGCGGCACCAACTATTACATGGGTGGCACCAACATCGGCAAGGCCGAGGGCGACTATATGCAGTTCGCCGTGAATACCGCCGGCTGGGCAGGTATGACTCTGGCCTTCCGGCTCCGGGCCACCAATGCCGGCCCCGGCTCCTTCCAGCTGTGCTACTCCACTGATAACGGCACCACCTGGAGCAATTTCAACACCGGCTCCTATGCCTATTCCTACACGGCTTACCCCTCCGGTGTAGCTACCCCGGTCACCGGTACCGGCAGTATTACCGACGGCGTAGCCAGAACCTCCATTGCACCTACCAACTACGTTTCCTTTGCCTTTGATGTGCCCAGCGGCGCGGACAACTGCCCGAATCTGCTGATCCGTCTGGTGCCCGGCTCCGACCGTGCCGACGGCGACACCGTCAAGAAGGTTTCCGGCAATATTCGTGTGGACAGCGTGGTGTTCTCCGGCAGCCCTGTTGTGGACAAGTCGGTGACCACCTATGTTACCGTGGAGCCCAACGGTGAGGAGGACCAGCCTGTGGGCACCGCCCTGACCATGACCAGCGAGGCCGGTGCCGAGATCTGGTACCGGGTCAACGGCGGCGAATGGAAGCTCTACACCGACAGCGCCAAGCCCACCCTGGAGAGCCTTCCCTGCAATGTGGAGGCCTACGCCAAGGCTGAGGGCAAGAGCGCATCCGCGGTCATGCTCTACAGCTATGCCGCAGGTACCACGGCAAACGTAAAAATGGACCCCAATGGCGGCGGCGTGTTTATTGCCAGCAGCTCCAACCGGGTGATTACCATGACCTGCGCCACTGAGGGTGCAACCATCTACTACATGGTTTCCAAGGACAACAAGATTTGGCCGGAGGCGTGGACCACCTACACCGGTGAGACCACCGACCTGACCCTGGAAAAGGATTTCGAGAAGCTTTATGTGAAGGCCTACGCCGTGAAGGAAGGCTTCAAGGACAGCAATGTGGTTACCCGAACCTTCACCGAGCGCAGCACCGATTCCTACAGCCTGTACTTTGGTCAGCTCCATTCCCATACCAACATTTCCGACGGCGCAGGCTCCATTGAAGAAGCCTACTACTACGCAAAGAATACTGCTGACCATATCGATTTCCTGGCTGTCACCGACCACTCCAACTCCTTCGACAACACCGGCTCCGGCGTTCTGGCTGAGGATGCCTCTCTGGTAAGCGAGGAGTGGAAGACTGCCAAGGAAACCGCCCAGGACTTTACGGATGAGAACTTCGTGGGTATTTACGGCTATGAAATGACCTGGTCCAACGGCCTGGGTCACATCAACACCTACAATACCCCCGGCTTCCAGAGCCGTACCCAGAGCGATTACAGCACCTATTCCACCGCGCTTCTGAATTACTACAATACCCTGACCACCGTGGGCGACTCCATCAGCCAGTTTAACCACCCCGGTACTACCTTTGGCGATTTCCAGGACTTCGCCTATTACACCGAGGCCTACGATGAGCTGATTACCCTGATCGAGGTGGGCAACGGCGAGGGTGCCGTCGGCTCCTCCGGCTACTTCCCCTCCTACGAGTATTACACCCGGGCCTTGGATAAGGGCTGGCACGTGGCACCCACCAACAACCAGGATAACCACAAGGGCCTGTGGGGCAATGCCAACACCGGTCGAAGCGTGGTTCTGGCTGACTCCCTGACGGAGGAGGGTATCTACGATGCCATGCGCAACTACCGGGTCTACGCCACCGAGGATAACGACCTGCAGATCTACTACACCCTGAACGACAATGTCATGGGTAGCATCCTGGATCTGGATTCCGGCGATATGCTGACGCTGCAGCTCAATCTGCACGATCCCACCGACAGCAACATCGGCAAGGTGGAGGTCATCGTCAACGGCGGCCTGAGCATTGCCTCCCAGTATGTCCCCGGTCACGCCGAGGAAGCTGTGTTCAAGATCCCCAACGAGTATTCCTACTACTACATTAAGGTTACCCAGGATGACGGCGACATTGCGGTCACTGCTCCTGTGTGGACCGGCGATGTGGAGTCCGTTGGTATCTCCAGCTTCAGCACCGATGCCGCACTGCCCGTGCAGAATCAGGAAATGAACCTGACGCTGGAGCTGTACAACAACGTGAAGAACTCCCTGAAGCTGGAGTCCGTGGTCTTCCAGCTGGGTGACGGTGAGGGTGCCAAGATCATCCACACCGCAGACCTGACCGGCAATGACAAGGTCCCTGCCAAGGGCACCTTCAGCTATTCCTTCGCCTACACCCATCCCAATGTTGGCACTGCGGATATTTATGCCGTGGTCACCGGCGAGCTGAATGGTGTGGAGAAGGTCTACAAGGAAAAGCTGGCCCTGACCTTTGTTACCCCCAAGATGGTCACCCGGGTCATCGTGGACGGCACCCACTACAACGACTATGTTTCCGGCTATTACGGCGGCAATATCAACAATCTGCCCTCCATTGCTGCGGAGAGCCAGATCGAGGTCAACGTGGTTACCGACCAGATCACCGCGGAAATGCTGGAGCAGTGCGAGCTGCTGATTATTTCCGCCCCCGCAAGAAAGGCCGGCACATCCAATACCGGCGACTATACCGCAAAGCCCTTTGAGGATGAGTTCCTCCAGCTTGTGAAGAACTATGTGGATGCCGGCGGCAGCGTCATCGTCTGCGGCCTGGCGGACTATCAGGATAATGGCGCGGCCTCCGCAGACCTCCACGCAGCTGCCCAGTTGAATAAGCTGCTGGAGGCAATTGATTCCACCATGCGCATCAACGACGACGAGGTTTACGACGAAGTGAACAACGGCGGTCAGGCCTACCGGCTGTATCCCGAGAACTTCAACATGGAATCCCGCTGGTGCCAGGGCCTGGTGGAAGGCCAGACCTACAGCCAGTATTCCGGCTGTACCGTAGATGTGGGCAAGGGCACCTGGCTGGTCCGGGGCTTCGATACCACCTACTCCATCGACTCCGACGGCGATAAGCTGGGCGGTGTCGCTGAAGGCGATGCCGTGATGCTGGCGGTTGAGGAAACCGGCAAGGGCGGCAACATCTTTGTTGCCGGCGGCGTGTTCGTCTCCGACTTCGAGGTTAAGGCCGAGCTGGATAACATCTGGGATCTGCCCTATGCCAACCGGACCATCATCGAGAACATCATGGGCGCTGTGCGTGTGCAGCTGCCCCTGAGCACCATCGAGGAAATGCGCAAGGGTGACATGGGTGACGTGTTCCGCATCCGCGGTTATGTCACAGCGGGTACGGACAACGCGAACAATACCTTCTTTGACGCAATCTATGTTCAGGATGCCACCGGCGGCACCACCGTGTTCCCCTTCTCCCTCAGCGGCGTTGCCCTGGGTACGCCCATTGAGATCATCGGCTATGTGGACGCGTATCAGGGTGACAAGGAAATCCAGATCATGTCCTACACCATCCTGAATGACGCATTCAATGTCATTGAGCCCGAGAAGATGTCCAATAAGGATGCCATGGATTACAACACCAACGGCGGTGAGCTGATCCAGGTGGAGGGCGAGGTCGTTTCTGTGATTTCTTCCGGCGAAAACGGCGTTGCCCAGTTCGTGGTGAAGGATGCCAATGGCGATCTGGCTACCGTATTCATCGACGGCTATATCCTCTCCGGCACCACCGGCAAGAATGAGCTGGCCTCCATCGTCAAGGTCGGCAATACTGTTTCCGCCGTGGGTCTGCTGTATATGCACCCCGAGGGAGATTCGGATGTTTCCGTTCCTGTCCTCCGGGTCAGAAACTGCGATGAAATCCTGCTGGTCAAGGAAGGCGCCGGCGAAACCGATCCCACCGAGGGAACGGAAGGCACAGAGGGTTCCGAAGGAACTGAGGGAACCGGCGGTACAAAGCCGGACGCAACCACCAAGCCCGGCTCCGGCGGCAACGCGAATACCGGCGATGACTCCATGATCCCGGTTGCTGTGGTGCTTCTGGTCAGTGCGGCTCTGATCCTTGCAATCCTTCTGGTTATGGCTCACAAGCGCAAAAAAGATGTGGAATAAGAATTTGAAACAGTATTTTACAAAAGAAAACGGTCTTCGGCTTCTGATCCTGGCACTGTTTCTGGCCCTGTTTGCCTGGGCAATCATCTGGGCAAACAGCGGCTATAACCGGGACCGGGGCATTACGGACACCACAGGTGTCGAATATGAAACGGCCCGGGTGGAGGATATCCTGGAGGATAAGACCGTCCCGGACGAGAACATTGAAGGCCGCCTGCGGGGAAGCAAAATCCTGACCGTGGAAATCCTGACCGGGCGCTACGCCGGCGATGTGGTGGATGTCACCAACTATTTCAGCGCCATGTACAATGTGGATGTTGGCGTGGGGGATACCCTGAGCATCCGGATTGATACCGTGGGCCTGGGGGAATATGCCGTGTCGGTGTATAATTACGACCGGATTCCCTGGATCGGTGCGGTGGTGCTGCTGTTTGCTTTGGCGCTGGTGGTCATCGGCGGCTGGCAGGGCTTCCGGGCGCTGGTGGGACTGGTGTTTACCTTTGTGTGCATCGTCTATCTGCTGCTACCCCTGGCCCTGAAGGGCTGGCCTACCGTACCGCTGACGGTGCTGATCGTTGGTGTGACCAGTACGGTAAGCTATTTCCTGCTGGGAGGCTGGCAGCCGAAGATTCAGGGTGCGGCTCTGGGATGCCTGTGCGGCGTGGCTGCTGCTGCCCTGCTGGGTCAGCTGGCAATCAATGTGCTCCATGTCAGCGCGTATCAGATGGATGAAGCGGAGGGACTGATTCTGGCCCGGGCGGATACCGGCCTGCGGCTGGACGGCCTGCTTCTCAGCGGGATCCTGATTGCGGCAGAGGGTGCGGTCATGGATACAGCCATGAGTGTGGCCTCCGCCATGTCAGAGCTGAAGATTAAGCGACCGGATATCCGCATGAAGGAGCTGTTCTTCAGCGGAATGCGGATTGGACGGGATGCCACGGGTACCATGGCGAATACCCTGGTTTTGGCCTTTGCGGGCTCCAGCCTGAATATGATGGTTCTGATTTATTCCTATCAGGTTTCCTTTATCCAGCTTATGAACACGGATTTTGTAGCCGTGGAGCTGGTTCGGGGCGTGGCCGGCAGCCTGGGCATTATTCTTACGGTGCCCTGTGTGTCGGTAATCACCGCCTGGCTGCTGACAAGAAAAGACAAATAAAAAAAGGAGGAAGCGCTTGCTTCCTCCTTTTTGCTGTTAATGGATGATGCTGGGAAGGGGCCTCTCAAAACCGGTAGCCCGCCTCCAGCAGGCGGGTGAGAGCCTCGTTGGCCTCCTCGTCGGTAAACAGGGCGGTAAACCGCTTGTCAATGACAAGTGCCTCCAGGCTCAGCTTCAGCCGGCCCCGGGCGGCAAGCTCACGGAATCCATCGGAAAGCCGGCTGCCGGACAGGAGCCGCTGGGCACCCTTTAAATCCAGGGGCCGCATCCGTACACCCAGAAGCGCTGCCGCGGCCCGGTTTTGCTCCCAGGCGGCAATAAATTTTTCTTCCATAATTGCTCCTTATAAAACGACACGCCACTGCGGGCCGGATTCCGGCCCGCAGTGACGGTGAGATCCTTATTTTTCCAGAATGATGGGGCCGCTGCCGGCGGCAAGGGCAGAGCGGATAAAGGCGGCTGCGTCAGCGGCAGTGTGTTTGACCTGCTCGCCGGTAGCCATGTTCTTGACAGAGCACATACCCTCAGCAATTTCATCCTCGCCCAGCAGGACAACGAAGGGAACGCCCAGCTTGTTGGCGTAGGCCATCTTCTGCTTGAACTTCTTCTGCTCACCGTAGAGCTGCACCCGCAGTCCCTGGCTGCGCAGCGTCTCTGCCAGAGCAATGGCGGCGCCGACATCCTCGGTCATGGGCAGCACCAGCGCGTCAGCGGGGGCACTGGGCAGGTTGGGATTCAGCAGACCCTGCTCATCCAGAACGTAGAAAAGGCGGGTCAGGCCGATGGAAATACCGACACCGGGGAGCTGCTTTTCAATATAGTAGCCTGCCAGATTGTCGTAGCGGCCGCCGGAGCAGACAGAGCCGATCTCCGGATGATCCAGCAGGGTCGTTTCGTAAACGGTGCCGGTGTAGTAATCCAGGCCCCGGGCAATGGTCAGGTCAACGGCAAAATTGGCCTCGGGAACACCGAAGGCAGCCAGATTCCGGCATACGGCATTCAGCTCGCTGAGACCCTGATCGAAGACTTCGTTCCGTCCGGCATAGGCTTCCAGAGCGGTGAGGACCTGCTCGTTGGTGCCACGGATCATCATGAAGCCCAGAATCTCGTCCACATGGTCCTCGGAAATGCCCAGCTCATCATAGAGCATCAGGCCCACCTTCTCGGCACCGATCTTATCCAGCTTGTCGGCAGTGCGCATGATATCGCTGCTTTTGTCCGTCAGGCCCAGCATGGCGTAGAAGCCGTTGAGAATTTTCCGGTTGTTGACCCGGATCTGGAACCGGCTCAGGCCGAAGCCGGTGAACACCTTGTAAATAATGGCGGGAATTTCTGCCTCGTTGAGAATATCCAGCTTTCCGTCACCGATGATGTCGATATCCGCCTGGTAAAATTCCCGGAAGCGGCCCCGCTGGGCCCGCTCGCCGCGGTAAACCTTGGAGATCTGGAACCGGCGGAAGGGGAAAGCCAGGTCGTTGCAGTGCAGAGCCACATATTTTGCCAGGGGAACGGTCAGGTCGAAGCGCAGGGCCAGGTCGCTGTCACCCTTGGTAAAGCGGTAGATCTGCTTTTCAGTTTCGCCGCCGCCCTTGGCAAGAAGAATCTGGGCATCCTCAATGGCGGGGGTGTCCAGAGGGGCAAAGCCGTAGGAGGCGTAGGTGGAGCGCAGAACCTCCACCATTTTCTCAAACTGCTGCTGCTTGCCGGGCAGCAGCTCCATAAAGCCGGACAGAGTCCGGGGCTTGATGATTTCCATAAATGTATCCTCCAAAGTAGACAGTAGGGCGGGGGCCTGCCCCCGCCGTCGTTGTTCTGTAGCACCCATGGGAAATGGGAAAAAACCGCACCGAAAGCGGCGGGGGCAAGCCCCCGCCCTGCGGACGGTATATTTTAGAATCTTTAGAATCTGGGCTTGCTGTGCAGCATTTCACGCCAATCCAGATCACCGCGCTGCAGACCCATGATAAACATTTCGGCAGAGGCAACGTTGGTGGCGATGGGCACATTGTGCTTGTCGCAGTGACGAATCGTTTCGATCATCTGGGCATCATCCCAGGGATCGGTGGTATTGGGGTCGGTAAAGAGCAGAACCAGGTCGATCTCATTGTATGCGATCCGGGCATTGATCTGCTGGTGACCGCCCTGCTTATGGCTCAGCAGGAGGGTGATGGGCAGACCGGTATTATCCACGATCAGACGGCCTGTGGTAGCGGTGGCGAAAAGGGTATGCTTCATCAGCACGCTTTTGTAGGCGGTGCAGAACTGGACCATCAGTTCTTTCTTCTTATCGTGAGCCAGAAATGCGATGTTCACGGCTGTCACTCCTTAATATAGAATCAATTTACCGGAGGGTTATGGGCACCGGCATACCCTGAATACGCATAGCGATATTGCGAAGCGCCCCAGAAGCGGCACAGCGGGGCTTGTATTTCAGCAGGGGCTCACCAAAGGCGGCAGCCAGGACCACGCATTCATCCTCGGGGACGATGCCCAGCAGGGGAAGCCCGGCGGTATCCATAATGTCGTCCACCGTCAGCTGCAGGTAGGAGAGCATTCCCTTGTTCACCCGGTTTACAATAAGGCGGACATCGGTTTTGCTCATAAGCTCCAGAATTTCGCCCACCCGGGCAGCGTCACGGACGGCGGCGGGGCCGGAGCCGGTAACCAGCAGGCACCGGTCAGCGGGGACGGCAGCAAGCCGGAAGCCTGCGTCCAGTCCTGCGGGGGCATCCAGGAAGATATAGTCGAACTGGCGGCGGGCCTGCCGCAGCAGCGCGGCGAAGGCCTCCTGATCGATCTGCTCGGGTGGTGTGTTCACCGGGGCAGTGAGAAAGGTCAGGTTCGGGTAGAGGGGATGGCGGGGCGCCTGCTCCAGGGTATAGCCCCCGGTGAGCACATCCGAAAAGGAAAGGGCACCGCTTTCCGTAAAGCCAAGAGAGATATCCAAATTTCGCAGGCCCACATCGCAGTCGATGCTCAGCACCCGCCTGCCTGCGTCAGCCAGAGCGGTGGAAAGCCCCGCACAGACGGAAGTTTTCCCCGTCCCGCCCTTTCCGGACAGGATCGCGATCAATTCGCCCACGGCAGACCCTCCTAAACTATGGTTTGATACCATTATAAAGGGATATCGCACAAAAAGCAAGAGGAAATCACGGCCTTTTTGAAGTTTTTTCATCAGAATAAACAAAATCCGCACGCCCCTCCGGGAATATGTCCCCGATTCGGGCGGAATTGGGGCTGCGGGGCCGGCGGCTCCGGCATCCCGGCGAAAAGGGAAGGAAAAGTCCGGCCATTGTTTTTGCAAAATTCACGAAAAATACATTGACATTGGTACAAGAAGATGGTATATTTTTTCTATCAGTACGGAATTACTGATACGAAATGCGCAGTGAGCCATTTCAACGGCAGCTGCGTAAATCCTGTATGGGCCGATCCACATAAAACGGTAGGCACCAGCTAAATTACAAGGAGAGAAATCAATTATGGCATTCAAAACTGACATCGAGATCGCACAGGAAACCGAAATGCAGCACATCACTGAGGTCGCCAAGACCGCTGGTGTGGATCCCAAGTACCTGGAGCAGTACGGCAACTACAAGGCTAAGGTTGACTACAATATCCTTACCGATATGGCCGACAAGCCCAACGGCAAGCTGATCCTGGTCACCGCTATCAACCCCACCCCCGCCGGTGAAGGCAAGACCACCACGACCGTTGGTCTGGCTGACGGTATGCGCCGCATCGGCAAGAATGTTATGGTCGCTCTGCGTGAGCCCTCCCTGGGACCCGTCTTCGGCGTCAAGGGCGGTGCTGCCGGCGGCGGCTATGCACAGGTCGTCCCCATGGAGGACATCAACCTGCACTTTACCGGTGACTTCCACGCCATCGGCGCTGCCAACAACCTGCTGGCTGCGATGCTCGACAACCATATTTACCAGGGCAACGCTCTGGGCATTGACCCCCGTCAGATCACCTGGCGCCGCTGCGTCGATATGAACGACCGTCAGCTGCGTAACGTGGTGGATGGCCTGGGTGGCAAGGTCAACGGCACCCCCCGTGAGGATGGCTACGATATCACCGTTGCTTCCGAGGTCATGGCTGTTCTGTGCCTAGCTTCCGACATCAACGACCTGAAGGAGCGCCTGGCCCGCCTGGTGGTTGGCTACACCTACGGCGGCAAGCCCGTCACTGCCGGTGACCTGAACGCACAGGGCGCTATGGCTGCTCTGCTGAAGGACGCTCTGAAGCCCAACCTGGTTCAGA
>CAZDFB010000036.1:0-16407 GCA_964504605.1 uncultured Oscillospiraceae bacterium
ACAGGGGTTGTTTACCGATTGAACCGGGCTCCCAGCTGAGCTATACCCCCATATTTGGTTCGCTGTCAGACAGCTTTTGTATTATAGCACAGTTGGGGAAAATGTCAAGCATTTTTTTTAAAATTTGCAAAAAATCAGCAGGCCAGGATTGCGGCGGTCAGTGCCGCAACGATCTGCTCCAGCGGAAGGGAGGGCTCCCCCTGGCAGGGCAGCCGGGGAACATGGATAAATCCCGCCCGGGTAGCAGTGCCGCTGAAGCGGTGCAGCACACTGTAGAGAACATCGTTGCACACATAGGTGCCGGCTGTATTGGACACAGTTGCCGGAATATGGGCCTCCCGGATGGCCTGGGCCATCTTTTCCACGGGAACCGTGGAAAAATAGGCAGCGGGCCCCTGGGGGTCAATGGGCTCTCCGCCGGGCCGGAAGCCCCGATTATCCGGGATCCGGGCATCCCGGATGTTCACGGCAATGCGCTCGGGAGTCACCGCGTCCCGGCCTCCTGCCATACCGACACAGAGGATCAGCTCCGGCTGAATACGCCGGGCAGCTTCCAGCACCATATCCGCGGCCTCGCCAAAAACCGTCGGTATTCCAAGTTTACATAACGCATAGTCACCAATTTGGTCCGGCAGGGCCTTCACTGCCTCCCAGGAGGGGTTGACCGTATCCGCACCAAAGGGATCAAAGCCGGTAATCAGGAGCTTTTTCATAGTTCTCTCTCCAATTTCTGGATTTTTCATCATTTTATCATGGGCCGGGACCCGGCGCAACCCCTATTTTCGATTCCGGATAGCACAAAGATTTGCGCCGACGATTGACAAATTATGACCGAAGGTGCTACAATAATTTCAGAGGCGTTCGGTCGTTCCGAACGAAATGATAAGGAGAAATTTTTATGAGCTTCTGTCCCAACTGCGGCGCCAATCTGCCCGATAACGCCACCTTCTGCACCAACTGCGGCAATCCCATCGGCTCCGTGCCTGCCGGTGGCTACGCCCCGCCTACACACCTGTCCATGTGGATCCCTACGACCACACCGCTGAGTTTGATCCCAAGGATATTTCCGAGAACAAGGTCGTCTGTATGCTGATCTATCTGGCAGGCTACCTGGGAATGCTGGTTGCCCTTCTGCTGGCAGGCACCTCTCCCTATGTGGGCTTCCACCTGCGTCAGGCACTAAAGATTGAAGTAGCAAATATGCTGCTGGTCATCGTAGCTGCTGTAGGCGCCATTCTTCTGTTCATCCCCACCATCGTTGCCGGCTGCCTGATGGTTGCTCTGTTTGTCGTTAAGTTTATCTGCTTCTTCCAGATTTGCAACGGCAAGGCCAAGGAGGCCCCCATTGTCCGCGGCCTGGGCTTCATGCGATAATTCTTTTTTAACCGGATGTGCCGGCCTGCTGCTTTTCTGCGGCAGGCCGGCTTTGCTTTCCTCCGGCGGAACCGGCCCGGGCTCCATCTACTGTTTGACTTGCAGCGAAAAATGCGCTACAATAACAATATCCGAATCCACCCCACTTACCCGTAAGAAAGGTGACGAATATGTATCGACTGCTTGAACTGAACCCCCAGCTGGAGCCCTTTGCCGGCGATATCGACCTGCGGATGTTCCTGTACCGGGCCACCAAGGGCCGGATTCTCACGCCGGGCCAGACACTGAAGGACTTCGCCAACGCCCATAATTACTACGGCTTCCACCATGTGGACGGGGGCTGGTACTACCGGGAATGGGCCCCCAGTGCCTATCGGCTGTACCTGGAAGGCGATTTCAACAACTGGAATCAGACCAGCCATCCCCTGATCCGCCAGCCCAACGGCGACTGGGAGCTGTACCTCCCCGGTGATGATGCCCTGTGGGAGGGCTGTAAGGTCAAAACCGTGGTAGATGCCAACATGACCCGCACGGAGCACATCCCCCTGTATGCCCGCCGGGTTGTTCAGGATCCCAAAACGGTCACTTTCACCTGTGAAATCGTTGACGACCGGAAGGAATTCCCCTGGACGGATCAGAATTTCAAGGGGGAGCGCGCGCTTTATATTTACGAGGCCCATGTGGGCATGGCCCAGGAGGAAGGCAAGGTCGGCTCCTACCGGGAATTTGCCGACTTCACCCTGCCTCACGTCAAGAAGGCCGGCTATAATACCATCCAGCTCATGGCCATCATGGAGCATCCCTACTACGGCTCCTTCGGCTATCAGGTTTCCAGCTTCTTCGCGGCCTCCAGCTGGTTTGGCCGCCCGGAGGATCTGAAATATCTGGTGGACAAGGCCCACGCCATGGGTATCCGTGTGCTGCTGGATGTGGTTCACTCCCACGCCGTTAAGAATACCGCCGAGGGTATCAATCTCTTCGACGGAACCGTGTGGCAGTTCTTCCACGATGGTGCCAAGGGCGACCATCCCGCCTGGGGCACCAAGTGCTTTGACTACGGCAAGACCGGTGTCATCCACTTCCTGCTGAGCAACCTGAAGTTCTGGATGGAGGAGTACCATTTCGACGGCTTCCGGTTCGACGGTGTGACCTCCATGCTCTATCACGACCACGGTCTGGGCACCGATTTCAATTCCAACGACAAATACTTCTCCTACAACACCAATACCGAGGCCGTGACCTACCTCCAGCTTGCCAACGAGCTGATCCGTCAGGTTAACCCCGATGCCATCACCATTGCGGAGGATATGTCCGGTATGCCCGGTATGTGCCTGCCCATTGACGACGGCGGCATCGGCTTTGATTACCGGCTGGCTATGGGCCTTCCGGATATGTGGATCAAGGCCGCCAAAACCCAGGATGAATTCTGGGATATCAACCGGATGTGGGGCGATATGTGCCTGCGCCGTCCCGGCGAGGGTACCGTTGCCTATGTGGAATCCCACGACCAGGCGCTGGTGGGCGACCAGACCATGATCTTCCGGCTCGCCGGTGCCCATATGTACACCGACATGGAGAAAACCACCCGCAATCCCGTCATCGACCGGGCCATCGCTCTGCATAAGATGATCCGGCTGTTCACCCTGGCAGGCGGCGGCGAGGGCTATCTGAACTTTATGGGCAACGAATTCGGTCATCCCGAATGGATTGATTTTCCCCGGGAGGGCAACGGCTGGAGCTTCCATTACTGCCGCCGCCAATGGAGCCTGAAGGAAAATCCGCTGCTGAAATACCAGTGGCTGGGAGATTTCGACGAGGATATGGTCCGGCTGACGAAGGACCACGGCATCTTCAACCAGCGCATGGCGAATCTGATGCTGATGAAGGCCCCAGAGCAGACGCTTTGCTTCGCCCGGTGCGACCTGTTCTTTGTTTTCAACTTCCACTCCACCAATTCCCTGGACCACGTTCTGATTCCCGTGTATCCCGACTCCCGGGAGTTGACGGTGGAACTGTCCTCCGACGATGAGAAGTACGGCGGCTTCAGCCAGGTGCAGCACATGACCTATCCGGTGAAGGAATTTGAAGGTCAGCGCTATGTGGAGCTGTACATCCCCGCCCGGACCGCCATTGTCCTGCGGGAAACCAAGGAGCCGGTGAAAAAGCCCGCCGGAAAACGCACCGCCAAAAAAACCGCCCCGCACAAATAAGCATTACCGGGACTGCCGCAAATTTGCGGCAGTCCCATGGCACGCCCCTTAAGATTTTCTTACCTTCGCCCCGGATCGGTTGCAATTCCCACCGCCACCCGGTATAATAAAATGGAATTTATCTGTATCGGAAAGGGGTTTGTTATGCTGCCCGTTTTATATATCGTGGTTCCCTGCTACAACGAGGAGGCTGTCCTGCCCGTAACCGCGCCCATGTTCCTGGACAAGCTGAACAGCCTGTCCGGGGCCGGTATGATCAGCCCGGACAGCCGGATTCTCTTTGTGGACGATGGCTCCCGGGATGCTACCTGGGAAATCATTTCCCGGCTGGCCGGGTCCGACCCCCACTGCATCGGCATCCGGCAGAGCCGGAACCGGGGCCACCAGAACGCCGTTCTGGCCGGTCTCATGGAGGCCCGGGCCCACTGCGACATCACCATCTCCATCGACTGCGACGGTCAGGATGACCTGGATGCCATGGATGCCATGGTGGAGCAATACCGCAACGGCTGCGAGATCGTCTACGGTGTCCGCAGCGACCGGAGCTCCGACAGCTTTTTCAAGCGCACCACCGCCCAGGGCTTCTATAAATTCCTGAGCTGGATGGGTGTGGAAACCGTTTATAACCATGCGGACTACCGGCTGGTGTCCAGCCGGGTTCTGGAGGCCTTCTCGGATTTCCGCGAGGTGAATCTGTTCCTGCGGGGTATGTTTCCTCTGGTGGGCTTCCGCTCCACCAGCGTATATTACCAGCGGCGGGAGCGCCTGGCAGGCCGGAGCCACTATCCTCTGCGAAAAATGATTGCCCTGGCGGTGGACGGCATTACCAGTCTCAGCGTCCGGCCCCTTCATCTGATTGTGATGCTGGGCATCGCCATCGCCATGCTGAGCTTTGTGGGCGTTCTCTGGTCGGTCATCGTTGCCCTGACGGGCCACGCAGTTTCCGGCTGGGCCAGCACTGTTTGCATTGTGTGCTTTATCGGCGGCATCCAGCTCATTTGTCTGGGTGTCATCGGGGAATATATCGGCAAAATCTACCTGGAGGTCAAGGCCCGTCCCCGGTATATCATCAGCGAGCGGACACCGGATGCCCCCGGCGGCAGCGGCTGTGACCGGCCCTGAGGGGAGGCTGCCATGAAAGCGTTTCTGAAAAAGCGCAGCTTTCTGCTCTATTGCTTCGGCATTGCGGCGGTTCTGCTTCTGGTGTGCACCAAGAGCTCCCCGCTGTACCCCATGAACGACTGGGTGGATGTAAACTGCTTTTATACCATGGGCAATTCCCTTCTGGAGGGTCTGGTCCCCTATCGGGATCTGTACGAGCAGAAGGGCCCCGTGCTGTATTTTATCTATGCCCTTGTGGCCCTGTTCTCCCCCGGCAGCTACCTGGGTGTGTACCTTCTGGAGGTTGCCACCTTTGGCCTGTTTCTGTACTACAGCGGCAAAATCGCCCGGCTTTACCTGGACACGCCCCTGTCCGTGTGGCTGCTGGTCACGGTGGAAGCCGGTCTGATTCTGATTTCCCGGGCCTTTGCCCACGGCTCCAGCGTGGAGGAAGTGTGCCTGTTCATGCCCGCCTACGGGCTCTACGTTGCCCTGCGTGCCTGCAAAGCCGGCAGAACCCTCACCTTCCGTGAGGCCTGCCTGTGCGGTGTTTTTTCCGGGATTCTGCTGTGGGTCAAATACACCATGCTGGGCCTTTATCTGGGGCTGGCGCTGTTTATTATCGTGTGGTACCTGGGCTGGGGCCATGGCTTCCGGGCGCT
Source organism: uncultured Oscillospiraceae bacterium (assembly GCA_964504605.1). Classification (GTDB taxonomy): domain Bacteria; phylum Bacillota; class Clostridia; order Oscillospirales; family Oscillospiraceae; genus Faecousia. The sequence goes on from CAZDFB010000036.1 coordinate 5,348, forward strand.
GATGCATACCGTGGGAGCCTTTTTCGCCGGACTGGGCGTGGTAACGGCTGTGGTTCTTTGTTATTTCCTGATGAATGATGCTCTGGGTGAGCTTTTCACCGTCTATTTCTACAATAATATTTTCCTCTACGCCAAGGACCCCGCCACCTCCCGGCTGGCAACCATCTGGCAATGCCTGAATCTCACTCTGAGAAACAACCCTTCCTACACGCTGCTGATGATTCCCGGCGGTCTCTGGGCTCTGGTCCGGCTCCGCAAGGACCCCCGGCCCCTGCTTCTGCTTCTGCTGTGCTTCAGCGGCATGGCCCTCGGCACCTATTGGGGCGGCTGGGCCATTTCCTACTACGGTCTGGTGTTTGCGGTATTCTCCGTATTCGGTCTGATTGCCATTGCCCGGGTCCTGGAGAAGCTGGACTTTCCCGCGTGTCTGGGCCGGGGTCCCCTGATTCACGGACTCTGCACCGCGCTGACCGCCGTGGTCATGCTCCTGGTCTGCCTGACCAACGGACGGAACCTGTATCTTATGGGCACCCCCCGGGAGGCCATGCCCCAATATCAGTTTGCCCAAATCATCCGGGAGACGGAAGACCCAACCCTGCTCAATTACGGCTTTCTGGACGGAGGCTTTTATTTTGCGGCGGACGTTGTCCCCAGCTGCCGGTTCTTCTGCATTCTGAACGTCCAGGCGCCGGATATGTGGAGCACCCAGCGTCAGTATGTCTCCCAGGGGCTGGTGGATTATGTGGTGACCCGGGACAGACCCCTGACAGAATACGTCGTGGACAGCTCCCTGTATGAGCTGGCTGCCCGGAGCGAGCTGTACTTCGAGGGAAAGGTGCGCACCTATTACCTCTACCGCCTGGCAGGCCTTTGATTTTTCCCTGTTTTCCCCCGAAAGCCCCCCGGCTTTCGGGGGAAATTTATCGATATCGGCAAGATACACATGGAATCGGCGGAAACTCTCCCAAAAATTGGCTTTCTGCGTCCTTGACGCATTTTTCGACCCATGGTATAATCATACAGGAAAGAAAACAACCCTTATGACTGACGGAATGGGCCGGCGGCCCGGTGGAGCACCACATGGAGTAAGGGCATATTGCAAATTTGCCGACCGTCTGGGCACACTTACGTCACGAAAGGGGTAAGTGCGCCCTTTTTTGTTTGCCTTAAGGAGGAAAACCATGAAAAAAGTCGGAATCATTATGGGCAGTGACAGCGATCTGCCGATCCTGCGCAAGACCATGGACACCCTGCGCTCTTTTGACATTCCCTACGAATGCCATATCTATTCCGCCCACCGTACCCCCGTGGAGGCTGCCCGCTTCGCTCAGGAGGCCCGGGAGAATGGATTCGGCGTTCTCATTGCCGCAGCCGGTATGGCAGCCCATCTGGCTGGTGCCATTGCGGCCAATACTACCCTTCCTGTAATCGGTATACCCTGTAAGTCTACCTGTCTCGACGGCGTTGACGCACTCCTTTCGACGGTCCAGATGCCCTCCGGCATTCCGGTTGCCACCGTCGCCATCAACGGAGGCGTGAATGCCGCTTTGTTGTCTGCCCAGATTCTGGCCCTTTCCGACCCGGAGCTGGCCCGGAAGCTGGATGCCCGGCGGCAGCTTGACGCAGCCAGGGTCCTGGAAAAGGACGCCGCCCTTCAGGCAGAGCTGGGCTGCTGAGCCCCACCCGCATTTTCCGCTCATGCGTGAAAATAGATTGAACCCGATATTTTTTGAAAGAGGTAATCACTATGAATCTCGTTTACACCGGCAAGACCAAGAACGTTTACGCACTGGACAACGGCAACTACCTGCTGAAGTTCAAGGATGACTGCACCGGCAAGGACGGCGTGTTCGATCCCGGTGAAAACAGCGTGGGTCTGACCATCGAGGGCGTGGGCGACGTAAATCTGCGTATGTCCATCTACTTCTTCGAGAAAATTAACGCCGCCGGTATCCTCACCCACTATGTTTCTGCCAACCTGGCTGACACCACCATGGAGGTTCTTCCCGGTAAGGTCTTCGGCAAGGGTCTGGAGGTCATCTGCCGCTATAAGGCCGTTGGCTCCTTCTTCCGCCGCTACAGCGACTACTGCACCGAGGGTCAGGATCTGCCCGCCTATGTGGAGACCACCTTTAAGAACGATGAGAAGGGTGATCCCCTGGTCACCAAGGACGGCCTGGTGGATCTGGGTGTCATGACCGCCCAGCAGTACGATGACCTGAAGGCTATGACCCAGGCCATCACCAAGATTGTTGCCGACGATCTGAAGGCCAAGGGCCTGGACCTGTACGACATCAAGTTCGAGTTCGGCTATGATGCCCAGGGCCGGGTCATGCTGATCGACGAAATTGCCTCCGGCAATATGCGGGTCTATAAGGACGGTAAGTACATCGATCCCATGACCCTGAACAGCCTGTTCTTCGCTTAATTGTTATCTCACAGGGCGGGGTCCTCCCCGCCCTACCGCGCGTTTGCGCAGATTATCCAAGGAGGAAATCCCAACATGGGTGGTTTCTTTGGGGCAATAACCCATAAAGACTGCATATATGACGTTTTTTTCGGAACGGATTACCATTCTCACCTGGGCACACGCCGGGGCGGAATGGCGTTCTACGACGCGGAGAAGGGGTTCCAGCGTCAGATTCACAACATCGAAAATACCCCCTTCCGCACAAAATTTGATGACGATCTCCAGAAATTCAGCGGTTTCTCCGGCATCGGCTGCATTTCCGACACCGATCCCCAGCCCCTCCTGGTCCGTTCCCACCTGGGGCTTTTTGCCATCTCCACCGTCGGCATTATCAACAACGCCGAGGAACTGGTAAAGGCCACCTTCGAGGGTCCAGGACACCAGTTTATGGCTATGTCCTCCGGCAAGGTCAACACCACCGAGCTTACCGCCGCGCTGATTAACCAGCGGGAGGATCTGGTGGAGGGCATCCGCCATGCCCAGACGGTGATCCGTGGCTCCTGCACCATACTGCTGCTGACACCCGACGGAATCATTGCCGCCCGGGACAGTCTGGGCCGTCTGCCCGTGCTGGTCGGTCGTAGTGAGGAGGGCTGCTGCGTCTCCTTTGAATCCTTCGCCTATCACAAGCTGGGCTATCAGGATCACTACGAGCTGGGCCCCGGCGAAATTGTAAAGGTCACCGCCGACGGTGTGGAGCAGCTTTCCCCTCCCGGCGACAAGATGAAGATCTGCGCCTTCCTGTGGACCTATTACGGCTACCCCAACTCCAATTACGAGGGCAAAAACGTGGAGGTCATGCGCTACCGCAACGGTGAAATCATGGCCCGAGACGAAATCGCCCACGGCACCATGCCCCAGGTGGACTATGTAGCCGGCGTGCCGGATTCCGGTCTGCCCCACGCCATCGGCTATGCCAACCATTCCCACAAGCCCTTTGCCCGTCCCTTCGTCAAATATACCCCCACCTGGCCCCGGAGCTTCATGCCCTCCAATCAGGCCGCCCGCAGCCAGGTCGCCAAGATGAAGCAGATTCCCGTCCCGGAGCTGATTCAGGACAAGAAGCTGCTGTTCGTGGACGATTCCATTGTCCGGGGCACCCAGCTCCGGGAAACCGTGGAATTTCTTTACGAAAGCGGTGCCAGGGAAGTGCATATGCGCTCTGCCTGCCCGCCCATTATGTATGGCTGCAAATATCTGAACTTCTCCCGCTCCAATTCCGACATGGAGCTCATTGCCCGGCGCACCATCTACAATCTGGAGGGTGACGAGGGTGAAAAGCACATTGCTGAATATTCTGACGGCCGCACCCAGCGGGGACAGTGCCTGCTGAAGGCAATTTGCCAGGAGCTGGGCTTCGATTCCCTGGGCTATCAGTCCATCGACGGCCTTCTGGAGGCCATCGGCCTGGACAAGGACAAGGTCTGCACCTATTGCTGGACCGGAAAAGAATAAAAAATACGTTATTGCGGGCATTTTTACGCAGTGACATGTAATAAGGAGCTAGAAAACTATGGATCACAAAAACTCCCAGTCTGCCAGCTACGCTGCCGCCGGTGTGGATATTGTTGCCGGCTACCGGTCTGTCGAGCTGATGAAAAAGCACATCGCCCGTACCAAAAACGCCGGCTGCCTGGACGATGTAGGCGGCTTCGGCGGCTGCTTCGGCCTGGACCTGGCCGGCTGCGAGGAGCCCGTTCTTGTCTCCGGCACCGACGGTGTGGGCACCAAGCTGAAAATGGCCATGCTGCTGGACAAGCACGATACCATCGGCATTGATGCCGTCGCCATGTGCGTCAACGATGTTATCTGCTGTGGTGCCAAGCCCCTGTTCTTCCTGGACTACATCGCCTGCGGCAAGAATTATCCCGAGAAAATCGCCTCCATCGTGTCCGGTGTTGCCGAGGGCTGTGTCCAGTCCGGCTGTGCCCTGATCGGCGGCGAAACCGCGGAGCATCCCGGCATGATGGCCCCGGATGACTACGATCTGGCAGGCTTCACCGTGGGCATCGTGGACAAGAAGAAGATTATCGACAATTCCAGAATGTGCCCCGGCGATGTGGTCATCGCCCTAGCCTCCTCCGGTATCCATTCCAACGGCTTCTCCCTGATCCGGAAGGTTTTTGATATTGACAACAACCCCGCCACCCTTTATCAGCCCTGTGACGCTCTGGGCGGCGCCACCATTGCGGAAACCCTGCTGACCCCCACCAGAATTTACGTCAAGTCCGTCCTGGCTCTGCTGGAGCAGGTGGACGTAAAGGGCATCAGCCACATCACCGGCGGCGGCTTCTATGAAAATATTCCCCGCTCCATTCCCGACGGCCTCTGCGCCGAGATCGACAAGTCCGCCATCCGGATTCTGCCCATCTTCCGGCTGATTCAGTCCACCGGCAACATTCCCGAGCGGGATATGTTCAATACTTACAACATGGGTGTCGGTATGAGCATCGTCGTGCCCGCCGCCCAGGCAGATACCGCCCTTTCCATCCTGACCGCCCACGGCGAGGATGCCTATGTGATCGGTCGGATCGTGGAAAACGAAGAAAAGGTGATCCTGGCATGACGCGGATTGCGGTTCTTGTCTCCGGCGGCGGCACCAATCTGCAGGCCCTCATCGATGCCCAGGCCCGGGAGGGGCTGGGCGGCGGTGAGATCACGGCGGTCATCTCCTCCAAAGCCGGAGCCTATGCCCTGGAGCGGGCCAAAAACGCCGGAATTCCCGGCTACGTCCTGCCCCGGAAGGACTACGCCACCAATCAGGCCATGACCGTCGCCCTGGTGGAGCTGCTGCATAAGCTGAATATCGATCTGGTGGTGCTTGCTGGATGTATGGTCATTTTCACCCGGGAACTGGTGGATGCCTACCCCAACGCCATCATGAACGTCCACCCCGCTCTGATCCCCTCCTTCTGCGGCCCCGGCTACTATGGCCTGCGGGTCCATCAGGAGGCGCTGGCCTATGGCGTGAAACTCACCGGTGCCACCGTCCACTTCGTCAGCGAGGAATGCGACGGCGGACCCATCATCGCCCAGCGGGCCGTAGCGGTGGAGCCCGGCGACACACCGGAAACCCTCCAGCGCCGGGTCATGGAGCAGGCGGAATGGAAGCTTCTGCCGGAGGCTGTCCGGCTGTTCTGCCAGGGCCGCCTGATGGTGGAGGGCAGAATGGTGGTCATTTCCTGACTCCGGCTCCCGCCCACTCCCAAACGGAATCCAAAATCATCCAATCCGGAGGTAATTCCAATGAATGTCTATGAGATCCAGTCCATGGCCCAGCGCCTGGAGGGCAATACCTACCCCGGCCGGGGCATCGTTCTGGGCATCACCCCCGACGGTGAAAACGCTGTCGCCGCCTACTTTATCATGGGCCGCTCCGTGAACTCCCGGAACCGGGTCTTTGTTCAGGAGCCCGACGGCATCCGCACCCAGGCCCACGACCCTTCCCTGATGAAGGACCCCCATTTGATTATTTACCATCCCGTCCGGGAGATCGGCAACGGCCTGATTGTCACCAACGGTGACCAGACCGACACCATCCGGGATTTCCTTGCCCGGGGTGAAAGCTGGGAGGCCGCTCTGCGGACCCGGATGTTCGAGGATGACGGTCCCAACTGGACGCCCCGGATTTCCGGCATCCAGAGCGGTGACGGCTCCTATAAAATGTCCATTCTGAAGGCCGCGGATCCCGAGGGTGCCGGCTGCGCCCGGTTCTTCTGGGAGTACCCCGGTCTCGCGGGACTGGGCCACTTTCTCCACACCTATGTGTGTGACGGCAACCCCGTGATTCCCACCTTCCAGGGGGAGCCTGAGCGGGTCAGCATTCCCGCCGATATTGACGATTTTACCAACGAGCTGTGGAACAATCTGGACGAGAGCAACAAGATTTCCCTTTTCGTCCGCTATACCAACATCGCCACCGGCGAAAGCCGGCAGCGCATCCTCAACAAGCACTGCTGATTCTGCCATTATGGCAGCCCCAATCACTTCCGGAGGTAATTTTTCATGAACGAGTTTCTGCTGAAGTACGGCTGCAACCCCAATCAGAAGCCGTCTAGAATTTATATGCACGATGGCACCGATTTGCCCATCACCATTCTCAACGGCCGCCCCGGCTATATCAATTTTCTGGATGCCCTGAACTCCTGGCAGCTGGTCAAGGAGCTGAAGGAGGCCACCGGCATGGTTGCCGTCACCTCCTTCAAGCACGTCTCCCCCACCTCTGCCGCCGTAGGCAAGCCCCTGTCCCCCACGCTGAAGAAGGCCTGCTTTGTGGACGATGTGGAGGGCCTGGACGAAAGCCCCCTGGCCTGCGCCTATGCCCGGGCCCGCGGCACCGACCGGATGTGCTCCTTCGGTGACTGGGTGGCGCTGAGCGACATCTGCGATGAAACCACCGCCCGGCTCATTGCCCGGGAAGTTTCCGACGGCGTGATTGCCCCCGGTTATACCGAAGAGGCCCTGACCATTCTCAAAACCAAGCGCAAGGGCTCCTACAACGTGGTTGCCATTGACCCCGATTACGTTCCCGCCGAGCAGGAGACCAAGCAGGTCTTCGGCATCACCTTCCAGCAGGGCCGGAACAACTTCAAAATCAATGAGGCCCTCCTGGAAAACCGGGTCACGGTCAATAAGGACCTGCCGGAAAGCGCAAAGATCGACCTGATCGTGGCGCTGATTACCCTGAAATATACCCAGTCCAACTCCGTGTGCTTTGCCTATGACGGTCAGGCCATCGGCGTGGGTGCCGGTCAGCAGAGCCGGATCCACTGTACCCGCCTCGCCGGCTCCAAGGCCGATACCTTCTTCCTGCGCCAGCACCCCAAGACCCTGTCCTTGCCCTTCCGCCCCGACCTGGGCCGGCCCAACCGGGACAATGTGATCGACGGCTACATCAACGGCAACGAGGAGGATGTCTGCGCCGAGGGCATCTGGCAGAATTACTTCACCACCCGTCCCGAGCCCCTGACGGAGAGCGAAAAGCGGGAATATCTGGACAGCATCACCGGCGTTTCCCTGGGCTCCGATGCCTTCTTCCCCTTCGCTGACAACATCAAGCGTGCCCGGGCCTCCGGTGTCAGCTACATAGCCCAGCCCGGCGGTTCCATCCGGGACGATCTGGTCATCGAAGAGTGCGATAAAAACAGCATGGTCATGGCCTTCACCGGTATGCGGCTGTTCCACCACTGATTTCAGATACAAGCGGCAGGATAGAAGATGTAAGATATTCTTCGGGCGATACTATGTCTGCAGACAGTATCTTAAAGCGAAGCAGATTATGGCAGCAGCCGCAAGAATTTTATCACCAGGCTCCAAATCGCACAAAAGGAGGCTTCGGAAGCCCTTTATTGGCTGGAGCTTCTGAGCGGAACCGGCTACCTTGCGGATTCGGCGTGTCTCTCTTTGCCGAGCGACTGTCATGCGTTGCTTGCCATGCTGACCAGCTCCACCAAAACCGCCTCAAAACAGCGCATATCTTATATCGCATATCCAATATCTCATATCTATCCAAGGGAGTACACTGAATGAAACTTATGATTATCGGCGGTGGTGGTCGGGAACACGCCATCATCAAAAAGCTGAAAGAGAACCCTTCCGTTGACGTAATTTATGCCCTGCCGGGCAACGGCGGCATCGCCGCGGATGCGGTGTGCGTGCCCATCGGCGCTACCGATATTGAAAAAATCGTAGCTTTCGCCCTGGAAAACGCCATTGATTACGCTGTAGTGGCCCCGGATGATCCTCTGGTTCTGGGCTGCGTGGATGCCCTGGAGGAAAAGGGTATTCCCTGCTTCGGCCCCCGGTCGGAAGCCGCCATCATTGAGGGCAGCAAGGCTTTCGCCAAGGAGCTGATGAAAAAATACGGCATTCCCACCGCGTCCTACGAAATTTTCACTGATCTGGACCAGGCCCTGGCCTATCTGGATACGGCCCCCATTCCCACCGTCGTCAAGGCCGATGGTCTGGCCCTGGGCAAGGGCGTTATCATCGCCACCACCCGTGAGGAGGCCAGGCAGGCCGTCACCGATATGATGGCCGGCGGCAAATTCGGTGCCTCCGGTGCCACGGTGGTCATTGAGGAATTTCTGACCGGCCCTGAGGTTTCCGTCCTGGCCTTTACCGACGGCAAAACCGTCAAGCCCATGGTCTCCTCCATGGACCACAAGCGGGCCGGAGACAATGATACCGGCCTGAATACCGGCGGCATGGGCACCGTCGCCCCCAATCCCTACTATACCCCCGAAATTGCCCGGCAGTGCATGGATGAAATCTTCCTGCCCACGGTAAACGCCATGAACAGCGAGAACCGCACCTTCCGCGGTTGCCTGTATTTCGGCCTCATGCTCACCCCCAAGGGCCCCAAGGTCATTGAGTATAACTGCCGCTTCGGTGATCCCGAGACCCAGGTGGTCCTGCCCCTGCTGGAGAGCGACCTGCTGACCATCATGCAGGCCTGCACCCGGGGCACGCTGGCGCAAACCGAGGTGCGCTTCGCCCGGAAGCACGCCTGCTGCGTGATCTGGGCCTCCAGCGGCTATCCCTCCGGCTATCAGAAGGGCTTCCCGCTGACCTTCACCCCGGAAGCCGCCGCCCACACCTTCGTCGCCGGTGCAAAAATTGCGGACGGTCAGCTCCTAACCTCCGGCGGACGGGTCACCGGCACCACCGCCGTGGCAGACACTCTGGAGGAGGCTGTCCGGGAGGCCTACCGGATCTCCGAGGGCGTGCACTTTGAAAACCGCTACCGCCGCAGCGACATCGGAAAGCGCGCTCTGGCTGCGAAATCCTAAAATATACCAAGGAGGAATCCCCATGGTTTACCGTATTTTTGTAGAAAAAAAGGAGGGCCTGGACAACGAGGCCCGGGGTCTTTTGAACGAGGCCCGGAATCTGCTGGGTATCAGCGCCCTGACCGGTGTCCGCCTGTTCAACCGCTATGACGCGGAAAACATCACCCAGGAGCTGTTTTCCTACGCGGTGGGCACGGTTTTTTCCGAGCCCCAGCTGGATAACGCCACCGATGCTCTCTGCGTCCCCGGGGCGGCCTGTGTTTTCGCCGTAGAGCCCCTGCCCGGTCAGTTCGATCAGCGGGCGGATTCCGCCGCCCAGTGCATCCAAATTCTGAGTCAGGGCGAGCGCCCCACCATTCGTTCCGCCAAGGTCTACGCCCTCTACGGCAAGCTGACCCATGAGCAGATCGATGCCATCAAGCACCACGTCATCAACGCCGTGGAAAGCCGGGAGGCCTCTCTTGACAAGCCCGAGACCCTGGCTGCCCACTACAGCGCCCCGGAAACCGTTGCCACCATCACAGGCTTTGTGTCCATGGATGAGGCTGCCCTCTCACAGCTGCTGGATACACTGGGTCTGGCTATGGATCTGGATGACCTGAAGTTCCTCCAGACCTATTTCCGGGATACGGAGCACCGGGATCCCACCATCACCGAAATCCGGGTGGTGGACACCTACTGGTCCGACCACTGCCGCCACACCACCTTCTCCACCCACATCGACCAGGTGAAGATCGACGATTCGGCGGTGCAGCTGGCCTATGAGCGCTACTTAAACGCCCGTATTGAAGTTTACGGCGAAGAAAAAGCGGCTGCCCGCCCCCAGACCCTCATGGACATTGCCACCATCGGCACAAAGGTGCTGAAAAAGCGGGGACTTTTGCCGGAGCTGGACGAAAGCGAGGAGATCAACGCCTGCTCCATCCATGTCAATGCAGAAGTGGACGGCGCAGTTCAGGACTGGCTTCTGATGTTCAAAAACGAGACCCACAACCACCCCACGGAGATCGAGCCCTTCGGCGGCGCGGCTACCTGCATCGGCGGCTGCATCCGGGATCCCCTGTCCGGTCGTGCCTATGTGCATCAGGCCATGCGTGTCACCGGTGCCGCCGACCCCCGGAAGCCTCTGAATGAGACACTGCCCGGCAAGCTGCCCCAGCGGAAGCTGTGCCAGACTGCCGCCGCCGGCTATTCCTCCTACGGCAACCAGATCGGTCTGGCTACCGGTCACGTTGCCGAAATGTATCACGACGGCTATGTTGCCAAGCGGCTGGAATGCGGTGCCGTTGTTGCCGCCGCCCCTGCCTCCAATGTCCGCCGGGAGCGCCCCGCTCCGGGAGATGTGGTCGTTCTTCTGGGCGGTCGTACCGGTCGTGACGGTATCGGCGGTGCCACCGGCTCCTCCAAGAGCCACAATATGAAATCCCTGACCACCATGGCCTCCGAGGTTCAGAAGGGCAATGCCCCCGAGGAGCGGAAGATTCAGCGCCTGTTCCGCAACGGAAAGGTCACCCGGCTTATCAAGCGCTGCAACGACTTCGGTGCCGGCGGTGTATCCGTTGCCATCGGTGAGCTGGCTGACGGCCTGCGCATCGACCTGGATGCCGTGCGGAAGAAGTATGAGGGCCTGGACGGCACCGAGCTTGCCATCTCCGAGAGCCAGGAGCGCATGGCAGTGGTCGTCGCTGCCGAGGATGCCGATACCTTCATTGCCTATGCCCAGGCAGAAAATCTGGAAGCCTATCGGGTAGCCGTGGTCACCGAGGATCCCCGGATGGTCATGACCTGGAAGGGCAACG
>CAZDFB010000037.1:0-15850 GCA_964504605.1 uncultured Oscillospiraceae bacterium
CTGGTGTGCCTGCTCCACGAAAAGCCCTTCGAGGGGGTCAACGGCTCCGGCAAGCACAACAACTGGAGTCTTTCCACCGATACGGGAAAAAATCTGTTCAAGCCCGGTGATACACCGGCCCAGAACGCACAGTTCCTGGTATTCCTGGCGGCCTTTATTCAGGGCGTGGACGAATATCAGGATCTTCTGCGGTGCACCGTTGCCACCGCGGGAAATGACCACCGTCTGGGCGGTCACGAGGCACCTCCCGCCATTGTATCCATCTTCCTCGGAGATGAGCTGAATGCAGTGGTCCGCTCCATCATCGACGGCACCAACTACACCGACCCGGAAAAGGATGTCATGCGTATCGGCGTGGACGTTATGCCCACCATCCCCAAGGATACCACCGACCGCAACCGTACCTCTCCCCTGGCCTTCACCGGCAACAAGTTCGAGTTCCGTATGCTGGGTTCCTCACAGTCCGTTGCCAGCCCCAACATCGTACTCAACACCATTATGGCAGAAGCCCTTCGTCAGTTTGCCGACACACTGGAAAACGCCGGAGATTTCGACCAGGCCCTTCACGAACTGGTCAAAAAATCCCTGACGGACCATCAGCGGATCATTTTTGACGGCAACGGCTATTCCCAGGAATGGAAGGATGAGGCCGCCCGGCGGGGTTTGAGCAATTACCCCTCCACCGCGGAGGCACTGGCCCACTATATTTCGGACAAAAACATCCGTCTGGTCACCAATCATGGCATCTTTACGGAAAATGAATTCCGGGCCCGCCACGCCATCCACATGGATGCCTACGTCAAAACCGTGAATATTGAGGGCCGGACCATGGTTGACATGGCCCTGCACCAGATTCTTCCCGCCGCCGTTCGTTACAGCCGTGACCTGTGCGACACCATCCGCAGCAAGGATGCGCTGGGGGTTTCCCATCGGGCGGAATCCGCAGTGCTTTCTCAGCTCTCTCAGGCCACTGACGGGCTTTACGAGGATATCAACCGTCTGCGTGACGCTCTGGATGCGGTTCCCTCTGCCCCGGACAGCGCCTGCGCCTACTGCCACGACTCCATCGTTCCCGCAATGAATGCCCTCCGGGCCAACGCTGATACCCTGGAGCAGCTCACCGACAAATCCTACTGGCCCTATCCCACCTATTCCGACCTGCTGTTCTACTGATGGGTCTCCCGATATAATTAAAACCTGCACAGTGCCACAGGGCATTGTGCAGGTTTTCTTATTTTGCTGTTTCTCGTGTCACTTCCCGGTGGAGCCAAAGCCGCCGGAGCCACGGGCCGTGTCCGTCAGGTCTTCCACAGCGGCGAACCCCGGGGTCAGCACCGGGGTAATCAGCAACTGAGCGATTCGCTCGCCATTTTCAATAGTCTGGGGAAGCTTTCCGTGATTATGGAGCGCAACCATGATCTCCCCCCGGTAGTCGCTGTCGATAACGCCAACCTTATTGGCAGGGGCCAGTCCGCGCTTGCAGGCCAGTCCGCTTCTGGCATATACCAGTCCCGCACAGCCTTTTGGAACCTCCAGCGCAATGCCCGTAGGCACAAAGACCGTCTCTCCGGGCTGAATGGTCAGTGTCTCCTCCAGGCAGGCCCGCAGGTCCGCACCGGCAGCCTCCGCAGAGCCGTAGGTGGGCAGCTGGGCCCCCGGCTTCAGCAGCTTTACCGCAATGTTCTCCATTATTTCATTCCCCTTTCCTGGCCCTGCCAGTCCTGCCAGAGCACCGTTTCACCGGTGCGCAGGGACGCGGGCACATCAATCAGTCTTTGATTCTCCGAGCCACGGAACCGGAGGCTCAGATTTTTCTTTTCTTCCACAAACGGGCCATCCACCAGCACATCCAGATAGCTCAAATACTCACGGATATCCCCAAGCTTTCCAGAGAGGATGTCCTTTTCAAACAGATAGCCGGAAAAGGCCCAGATGCTTTTCTCCGGATATCTGGCCTTCACCTGGCGAAGCAGTTCCACAATCGGTCCCTGATTCTGGGGCTCAAAGGGCTCGCCGCCCAGAAGGGTCAATCCCCGGATGTAGGCCGGGGCCAGCATATCCAGAATGCTGTCAATGGTTTCCCGGGTGAAGGGCTGTCCGTAGTCAAAATCCCAGGCAACCTGGTTAAAGCATCCCGGGCAGCGATGGGTGCAGCCGGAAACAAACAGGCTGACCCGCACGCCGGGGCCATTGGCAATGTCACAGTTTTTTATCGTTGCGTAATTCACCTAAACCGCCTCCGCTTTTGCGCCAAGGTTTTCAAACCACCGGAATGTCAGGGGCCAGAGGATTCCCGCCAGCAGCACCACCAGGAAATACCGCACCGCCCGGGCGGGATACACCGGCATAAGCAGCTCCAGAGGCCCTTTCAGGACGGATTTCGCAAGAACCACCAGTCCCAGTCCCAGAACCGTCTTCAGAATCTGCGCCCACCAGACCGCCTTCACCGGGAATGCCAGCTTTCTGTCTGCCAGATACACCACCGCCATGCCGGCAAGGCAGCCCACCATCGTACAGCCGTTTTTCAGGCAGGACTGCCGGTTCTCCTCCTGCAGGTCTGCCGGGAAGGGGAACCACTGGGCATAGGCGATCAATCCGATTGCCATAACTGTCATACAGGCAATCAGGCACTTCATGGTTTTCTCGCTTCCCTCCAGCACCGGCTTTCGCAGCAGCGCCACCAGGCACAGCGCCGTTGCGGTGCCTGTCAGCACGTCCGAAAGGGTGTGGACACCCAGGTACATACGGGAAACCGGCACCGCCAGCATGGGAATCAGGCAAAGCAGCCTGAGCCACCGCCGCCTGGTGGTACATCCAATGGCACCGAAGGTTCCCACCGCCGTCTGGCTGTGACCGCTGGGAAAGCTGTAGCCTCCCGCTGCCGCCTTGGCCTCCTCCACGGCGGTGAAGCCCGGCTCCCGCACCCACGGCCGGGGCACCCGGCACCAGAGCTTAACGAATTGATTTACCATGGTTCCGGCAAACCCGACGCACATCAGGTAATACCCACGTTTTTTATCCACGCACCAAAACACCAGCAGAGCCAGAGCCAAAAATGCTGTCTCCTCGCCCAGCTGGGTAACTGCCAGCATAACATCATTCAGCCAGGGAAGCCGGATTCCCTCAAACCAGTGCAGAATTGCCATTTCATCCACCCCTTATCACAAGTATTTTCAGTATACCACACCCGCCGGGGAAAAGCTACACAAAAAACAGGGCGCACTTTTGGCAGTTACCTGCAATGCGGTCCCGGCTGAGTATACAGCAAGTCCCGGAAACCAATGTTTCCGGGACCGGCACATATCAAAGAAAGTACAAAAACCAGCTTTCCGACATGGAAAGAGCAGATTCAATATCACCGGGAACCGCCTGTTTTATAGGCATGAGCTCCGTTCCGCGCAGTTATTTCTGCCCCTGAGCCTTCTGCGAAGGCATTTTTTCCGGAGGCGGGGCTGTCTCATCCTCACCGTAATCCCTGCGGTAATCCTCCCAAACCTCCGGGCAGCCATTCCGTTTCAGCCCCCGCCGGATCAGGCGCTTTGCCAGATCGTAGATGACCGCAAACAGCGGCACACAGATAATCATGCCAACCAGTCCCCAGAGGCCGCCGCCCACAACGATGGACAGCAGCACCCAGAAGCTGGATAGGCCGGTGCGGTCGCCCAAAATCTTGGGGCCGATGATGTTTCCGTCCAGCTGCTGGAGGACAAACACAAACAGGATAAACCACAGGCCCTTTATGGGATTCTCAATCATAATCAGCAGCGTTGCCGGCACCGCACCGATGAACGGGCCGAAGAAGGGAATCACATTGGTAACGCCTACGATAGCCGATACCAGCAGAGCATTGGGAAACCGGAACACCACACAGCCGATATAGCAAAGCACACCGATAATGGCGGAATCCACGATTTTGCCGTCAATAAAGCCGCTGAACATTCTGTCCACAAAGCGGACCTCATCCAGGAACAGGTCCGCCCAGCTGGGCTTCAGGATGCTGCGCACCAGCATATTTCCCTGTCTGGCAAAGCGCTTCCGGCTTCCCAGCAGATATACCGCCACAATCAGGCCGATAAGCAGATCCAGGACGAAGTTGAAGAGCTTAATCACGCCGGAACCCACGCCGGTAACAATACTGCCAACGCCGCCCATGATGCTGTTAATCTGGGGCAGCAGGCTTTCAGTGACCCAGCGCTCCACCTCGGTATAGAGGGTATCGGAGCTGGCGCTGATTTTATTCAGATAGGCGAGCAGATCCTCCTCGTCCCCCACCAGACCAACAGCCCAGTTGTACAGCTCATCCAGCCGGTCGGGGATGGAATTCCATATGGTAACGATGCTGTCCAGCAGCTGGGGAGCGATCATAATAATCAGCATATATACCACCAGCAGGCCCGTCAGCATACTCAGCGTCACGGCTACACCGTTGCTGAGCTTTTTCATTTTCCGGGGAAGAAGCTTTTTCATTCCCTCTTCATAGACATTGCACATGGGGCAGAGCAGATAAGCGATCACACCACCATAGATAAACGGTGCCAGGATTCCCAAAAAAGAATCTATCGCTTCCTTGATTCCCTGCATCCGGTACAGCAGGAAAAAGAACACCACGCTCAGGCTGATGGCACCGAAAATCGCCAGCATGGCCCGAATATACGGTGTCCATTTTTCATTTTTCATGGCCCCCACCTCTTTCTTTACTCCGGACGAGCCGTCCTTTTGTTTCAGTATATCATTCCGGGCCCGGGGGTGTATGAACATTTTGTGAATTACCGCCGTTTCTGCCCGGAGGAGGCAGGCCCGGCGACCCGTGTTTACAAAAAATTAATCCTTCCCCGCCCCGGAAGCCTGTCTGCGGCCTTGCCATTTCCCGCCGGATTCTGTATAATGAAGAAAATAACTTACGGAAGGAATATGCCCTATGTTTTCCCACGAGAGCCGGTGTGTTTACCGCGCCAATCAGCTGGCTGAGGTGATCTGCCAGCTGCGCTTCCCGGAGATTCTGGCTATCTCCGCCCAGGATCCGGTTCAGTTTCAGGCGTGTATCCGGCAGGAGTATCCCCGCTTTGAGCGACGCCAGGAAAATGCTGCCCCAACGCTCACCGGAACTCCCGGTCACTTTTCCCTGGAGAACGCTCCCGCAAGCATAAACTATCAGTTTTCCTCTGCCGACGGTACCTGGCGGGTGAATTTGACCAGCCGCTACATTTCCCTGACCTGCACCCGCTACACCAGCTGGGAGGACTTTGCCCAGAAGCTGGACAAGCCCCTGGCAGCCTTCATCAAGGTCTATCAGCCCGCCTATTTTGAGCGGATCGGTCTGCGTTATCTGAATTTCATCTCCCGGTTCGACCTGGGGCTGGAGGGTGTCCCCCTGCGTGAGCTGATCTCCCCCTGCTATCTGGGGCTCCTTGGGGAGGATGACGTGGCAGAGGACAGTACCAGCCGGTGTACCGTCGATGCAGAGCTTGCTATCCGTGGCGGCTGCCAGGCAAAGCTCCACGCCGGCCCCGGCATGGTCAAGCGGAACGGAAAGGCCGATCAGGAAGTGAAATTCATCTTCGACCTGGATCTGTTTATGCCCGGTCGGGTGCCGGTCAATCTCTCCGCCGGAGCCCTGCAGACTCTCCACGCTCAGGCCTTCCCCATCTTCCGGAGTGCCATCACCCACCGGCTCCACAGTGCCATGGAGCCGGAGCAGCTGTGAGAAAGGGAAAAAATATGGTACCATCCATGAAATTTCTGCATCGTGACGTGGAAGCCGAACGCAGGATTCTGGTGGTCAGTGATATCCACGGTCACAGTACGCTGCTTCGCCGGCTGCTGGCGGATGCCAAATTCTGCGACCGGGATCTGCTGGTCATCGTGGGCGATCTGATTGAGAAGGGGCCCGATTCTCTGGGCACACTGCGCTATATCATGGAACTGTGTGAAAGGGGGAACACCATCGCCCTGCTGGGAAATGTGGACGCATGGCGGCTTTTGATTCTGGACAACATAACCCCGGAAACCGCCGGCGATGCCTTCAGAACCCTGTGTCCCAACGGCTGGATAAGCTCGATTTTTGCGGAAATGCTTCTGGAGCTTGGGCTGACCTGCGAATCCCCCCAGGCGCTCCCGGAAATCAGGGATATCCTCCTTGCCCACTTTCAGCGGGAGCTGGATTTTCTCGCTTCGCTTCCCACCGTATTGGAGACACAGAAATATGTCTTCGTTCACGGCGGCCTTCGTCGGCAGGACATTGCCGAAAATGAGCATTGCGATTATATGTCCCTGCTGAAATACGACAATTTCTATTCTGTGGCCCCAGCCTTTTCCAAGTATGTTGTGGTGGGTCATTTTCCGGTGATGCTCTATAACCCTTCCATCCCCAGCTGCAATCCGGTGCTTGATCATCAGCGCAGGATCATCTCCATTGACGGTGGCTGCGGCATCAAGGAATACGGTCAGCTCAACCTGCTTATCATCCCCCATATAGACGCTGAGCCGGAAGCCATTTCCTTCCTGGCCCGGGATGCGCTTCCCACGGAAATCGCGCTGGATGCCCAGCAGGCTTCCCCGGACTCGCTGAATCTGCGCTGGACAGACAACCATGTCACGGTTCTGGACGAGTCCGATGCGGAATTCCGGAAAGTCCGCCATCTGTCCTCCGGGCGTGTTCTGTGGATTCCCCGCGACTATCTGTTCAATGACAGCCAGGCCTTCGACTTCACCGATTATTGCCTGCCTGTGTCCCCCGGCGACCGCATTTCCATCCTGCGAAAAACCTCCCGGGGGTATCTGGCAAAAAAAGACGGTGTTTTCGGCTGGTACTGCGGAAAAACAGCAAAAGTTAACTGACCAAAGGAGGTTCTTATGCCCTACAGCTACTATTACGGCTTTGACTGGACCTATGTCGTCCTGGTTCTGCCCTGTATGCTCCTGGCGATGATTGCCAGTGCCAACGTCAATTCCACCTTCAAGCGCTATTCCAAGCAGCTTTCCTACCGCCGCATTACCGGGGCGGAGGCTGCTCAGCGAGTGCTCAGTGCCAACGGCATCCGGAATGTTCGCATTGAGCGGATATCCGGCAATCTGACGGACCACTATGACCCGAATGCCAATGTGAT
Organism: uncultured Oscillospiraceae bacterium; assembly: GCA_964504605.1. Classification (GTDB taxonomy): domain Bacteria; phylum Bacillota; class Clostridia; order Oscillospirales; family Oscillospiraceae; genus Faecousia. The sequence continues at coordinate 7,107 of CAZDFB010000037.1, forward strand.
CCGCCTGTCCGACAGTGTTTACAGCTCCACCTCCACCGCCGCCATCGGTGTGGCCTGCCACGAGGCCGGTCACGCGGTGCAGTACGCCACCGGCTACGGCCCCATAAAACTGCGCAGTGCCATTATTCCCGTTACCAATTTCGGCTCCAGGCTGGCTATGCCCCTGATTCTGCTGGGGCTGCTTTGCAGCTTTCTGGGGGAATTTTCCACCCTGCTGATTTACCTGGGACTGGCGGCCTTTGGCCTTTCCTTTGTCTTCCAGGTCGTTACCCTGCCGGTGGAATTCAACGCAAGCCGGCGGGCCATTGCCGCCATCGAAGCCGGAAACATTTTAACGGAGTCAGAGCTTCACGGTGCCCGGAAAACCCTGCGTGCCGCCGCCATGACCTATGTGGCAGCCACTGCGACAGCCCTGGCCCAGCTGCTGCGGCTCATCGTCCTCTTCGGCAACCGCCGCCGGAGGGACTGAGATGATCTACACCCCGCTGACGAACAGAGCATTGCAAATTGCTTACGCCGCCCACCACGGGCAATCCGATTACAACGGAATTCCTTATATCTTCCATCCAGTTCATCTGGCTGAGCAGATATCGCCCACAATGCAGACCAGACCCGCTGTGTTGGCTCCGGTCTGAGTGAAGAAAAGCTCGCCTTCTGGAAGGACAAATATGAAAAAGCTACAAAAATTCTGACCGAAGATTGAAGAAAACCACCAAAAAAATGCCGTCCCGGTATTGACAACCGGGGCGGTTTTCGATATAATTCCCGGTATGAAAAGTATGAAAAGTATGAAAGAAGGGGTGTCATGCCAGGAGGCAAACACATTCTCGGCAAACAGAGGCAGCAGCGGGTCTTCGGCACCGCGAAGGTGGGCGACCGGGGGCAGATTGTGATTCCTAAGGAGGCCCGGGAATTCTTCGGCATTGAGCCCGGGGATACCCTGCTGATCCTGGGCAAGCACGAAACCGGCCTGATCGTGTCCAAGCCCGAAACACTCAACAATCTGGCTGACCAGATTTTCCAATCCGTAGAAAATGAGGACTGAATATGAAAGAAATCACTGAACTTTATACCCAGATGGGTATTTCTCCCGCGGTTTACGCCTACGGCGAGGCCGCGATTGAACGCCTGAGAGGGCGGTTTGATGCCATCGACCAGGTGGCTGAGTACAATCAGGCAAAGGTTCTGGCGGCGTTCCGGAAGAACCGGGTGTCCGCAACCTGCTTCGCCGCCTCCACCGGCTATGGCTACAACGACGAGGGCCGCGACAAGCTGGAGCAGGTCTATGCCGATGTTTTCCACACGGAGGCCGCCCTGGTCCGTCCCCACATCACCTGCGGCACCCATGCTCTGACCATCGCCCTCAGCGCCAATCTGCTGCCCGGTGACGAGCTGCTCTCCCCCGTTGGTCTGCCCTATGACACCCTGCAGGAAGTTATCGGCATCCGGCCCTCCCCCTGCAGCCTTGCTGAATACGGTGTCAGCTACAATCAGGTGGATCTGCTGCCCGACGGCACTTTTGACTATGAGAATATCAAAAAGGCCATCAATGAGAAGACGAAAATGATTACCATTCAGCGGTCCAAGGGCTATGCCACCCGCCCCACCTTCTCCGTGACCCAGATCGGTGAGCTGATTGCCTTCTGCAAGGCCGTCAAGCCCGATGTGATTGTCATGGTGGACAACTGCTACGGCGAATTTGTGGAAACCATCGAGCCCTCTGACGTAGGTGCGGATATGATCGTTGGCAGTTTGATTAAGAACCCCGGCGGCGGTCTGGCTTCCTCCGGCGGCTATATTGCCGGCACCAGAGCCTGCATCGACCGCTGCGCCTACCGGCTCTCCGCCCCCGGTCTGGGGCAGGAGGTGGGTGCCAACTTTGGTCTGATGGGCCAGCTGTATCAGGGTTTCTTCCTGTCCCCCACCGTCACCGCCAGTGCGGAGAAGGGTGCCATCTTCGCTGCGAATCTCTACGAGCCTCTGGGCTTTAAGTGCGTGCCCAACGCCACCGAGAGCCGCCACGATATCATTCAGGCCGTGGAGCTGGGCAGCGAAGCAGGCATGATTGCCTTCTGCAAGGGCATTCAGGCCGCCGCCCCCGTGGACGCCTTCGCTACCCCCATCCCCGGCGATATGCCTGGCTACGACAGCCAGGTCATCATGGCGGCAGGTGCCTTCATTCAGGGCAGCACCATGGAGCTGTCCGCCGACGGTCCCATCCGTCCGCCCTACGCAGTGTATTTCCAGGGCGGCCTGACGTGGTACCATGCAAAGCTGGGTATCCTGATGAGCCTTCAGAAAATGGTGGATGCCGGTCTGATTCACCTGTAAGCAAAGGAGAACACCTATGTCCTGGTTATTTTTTGCGATTTTTACCACACTTTTATGGGGCGGTGCCGAGCTTTTTTACAAGAAGGGGGCCCGGCCCGATGAAAAATACGCCCATCTTAAGATCTGCGTCTGCGTCGGTGCGGTCATGGGTGCCCATGCCGTTTTCACACTGCTGACAAAGAATCTCCACTACAATCCCATCAATCTGCTTTATTACCTGCCGGTATCTCTGCTGTACATTGTCTCCATGGCCTTCTCCTATTTTGGAATGCGGTTTCTGGAGGAGTCCATTTCCGACCCCATTGAGAATACCTCCGGTGCCATTTGCAGCCTGCTGTGTGTGCTGATTCTGAAGGAATCCCTGGCCCCCCTCTCCATTGCCGCCATCATCCTGATTGTCGTCGGTGTCCTCGGAGTCGGCTTTCTGGAGAACAGCGGTGACAACCAGCGAAAGACCCGGCTGGGCAAAAAGCTGGCTATTGTAGCCTTCTGTATGCCCTTCGTATACGCGGTGCTGGATGCCTTCGGCAGCTTCCTGGATATTTTCTATCTGGATGATTTTGCCACAACACCTCTGATCGGTGTTACGGAGGAAACGCTGGAGGATGTAGCCAATACCAGCTACGAACTGACCTTCGCCCTGTGCGCTCTGGGTCTCTTCCTGTTTATGCGGGCGAAGAAGGTCAAATTCGGCCCCCTGCCCCAGCATAAGGACAAGCTCCTCGCCGCGGTATTTGAAACCGCGGGCCAGTTCACCTATGTATATGCCATGAGCGGAAACGGTGCCATTGCCGCGCCCATCATTTCCTCTGTCTGCATCGTTTCCCTGCTTCTCTCCCGGATTTTCCTGAAGGAAAAGCTGAACTGGAAAACCTATGTTTTCATCGGCATCGTCATTCTGGGAATTCTGATTCTGGCAATCAGCGAAGAACTTTAACCCCATTAAGTCGCAAAAAGCTCCGAAGGCCAATGGTCTTCGGAGCTCAGTGTTTTATAGAAGTATATATTTCCGGCGCTCCCTATGAGGGAGCTGACCGAAATTTTCGACTTTGGGCTGAGAGAGCGTACCCCCCTCTCTGTTATGGCCTTTGCCGTGGCACCTCTCCCAAGGGGAGAGGCAAGTCCTGCTATTGCCGGGAACAGACAGTTCAATCCAGTCTCAAATCCGAAGGCCGTTGGCCTTCGGATTTTTTATTCAGAAGGAAATGGAAATGCGCTTGAGGGTCCCGTCGTCCCGGAAGCCAAAGTAGAAGCTCAGGCCCGTCTGTTCATTATCCACATAGTAGAGCATGGTATTGCCCACCTGAACATGGTCAAAGGCTTCATTCTGCATCACGTCGCCGTACACAGCCAGCACATCGGCTGCCGTGGAATCCTTGGTAATGCCGCCGGGCAGAACAAATTCCAGCTCTGCCATATTTTCCTGATTCAGGTCCATAATCAGCGTATCCACAGTGCATTCCAAAAGGGGCTTCTGGGCGGCGCTGTCATTGCGCACCCCGCTCAGGTCCAGGTAGGGAGTATCATTCCAGTAGAGCGTGAAGCCCATGACACTGGCCTGGGTGTTAGCCGAGATCAGCTGCTGTCCAGAATCCTCCGAATAGAAATGCCAGCCGTTCTCGGTCAGCGCCGATACGGTGAAGGGCATTTGCAATGTCTGCCCATTGATGACCAGAGTTGCGGAGTTAATGGAGGCCGCTTCCGGCGCAACGGAGCCGGTGGTTTCGTAGTCCACCTTAAGCCGCTTTCCGTTTTCGCCCAGAAGTCCGGTTTCCGTTGTCTCTGTGGGCTCCTGGGTCACTTCCGTTTCTCCGGAGGTGGAAGGGGTTTCCTCACCTCCGCAGCCCGCCAGCGCTCCCATAAGAAGCGCCAGGGTCAAAGCCAGGGCCAGCCATCTCATACGTTCATATTTCATAGATCATACCTCATTGTGCAGGTTGTGGGATTTCCCACTCCGGTCCGGGGAATTATCCCGGATCAGTGCCAGTTTTTCCGCTTTTGTCAGCCGCTTTACCGCCAGCTCCCGCTTCAGCGCGGCAGAATGGTCTGCGCATTCCTCTGTATAGGCAAGCTCCAGGGGCGCTCTTCCCCGGGTGTATTTCGCACCCTTTCCCGAGCGGTGGGCCTCCAGACGGGCGGGAACATCCGTAGTAATCCCGGTATACAGCGTGCCATCTCCACAGCGCAGAATGTAAAGCTTCCAGTTCTGCTGCTTCATCTTTTCTTACCAAATCTTTCCAGCACCCGATCCAGCAGGAAAAACACAAGATTCCCCATAAGGAGCATCACCAACAGCAGCCCGGTCCCCAGCTCGGAAAACTCCGCCGCCAGAGCCGCCATGCCAAACAGATGGATCAGCAGTGCGTACATCGCCAGAATGGAAGCATTGAAAAGCAGGGCCTTGAGCAGCCATTTTGCCCTTCTCCGGTCCAGCCAGCGCTTCACGATCGGGTAATAGCCCAGAAAGAGGAAGACAGCGGCCCCCTCCTTATCCGGTCCCATCAGCAGACTCAAAAATGCCACGACTCCATACCAGGCCCAGGCGATCCGCCTGGTGCATTTGCCCACGACCAGCTGCATAATCATGGCGCAGAGCATGGGGCAGACATAGGTTGCCACCGGAATCAGCCCGCCCATGCACATAATTACCACCGCCAGGGCCGCCATAACGCCCCCGAAGGCAATTTGCTTGGCAGAATGGTTCATTTTCTGGAATTCTCTTTCAGCAGGCCGTACTTGATATCCCACAGCTTCTGGCTCAGGTCCACATAATAGGTCTGGGGATTGTCAAAGCGCTTGATTTCATCCCACAGGGTATTCACCTGCTCCATGCAGTAGCTGCGGATCTCGTCCAGCGAAGGAAGCTCATAGACCAGCTTGCCTTCCAGGAAAACCGGCACCTGCAGCTCCTTTGCGGTGAAATTATAGACATTTTTCCGCTTCCAGGTTGCATCAGGGTCAAAAATTTCCAGATCATGGGTGTCGTCCACCGTCTCATCGTAGACACACAGGTAGTCGGCAATGGCCTTTCCGGTATCGTTGCCGAAGAACCGGTAGAGCTTCTTGTAATGAGGCGTGGTGATCTTGCCCACATTCTCGGAAATCTTGATCTTCGGCTTGATCTGGCCCACCTCGTCTTCCACAGCCACCAGCTTGTACACACCGCCAAAGACAGGCTCGCTGCGGGCGGTAATCAGCCGCTCGCCCACACCGAACATATCGATCTGCGCGCCCTGGCGCAGGACATCCCGGATGATATACTCGTCCAGCGAATTGGAAACGCTGATCTGGCAGTCCGTCCAGCCGGCTTCATCCAGCATTTTCCGGGCCTCCCGGGTCAGGTAGGCCATGTCACCGGAATCCAGCCGGATGCCGCACTTGGTAATGCCCAGAGGCTTCAGGACATCGTTAAACGCCCTGATTGCGTTGGGAACACCGGATTTAAGGGTGTTGTAGGTATCCACCAGCAGGGTTGCGTTGTTGGGATACATCTGGCAATAGGCCTTGAAGGCTTCATACTCCGAGTCAAACATCTGCACCCAGGCGTGGGCCATGGTGCCGCCGGCATACACGCCAAAGAGCTGGTCAGAGATGGTGCAGGCAGTTCCGTGGCAGCCGCCGATATAGGCCGCCCGGGCACCCAGAATGGCAGCGTCGGGACCCTGGGCCCGTCTGGAGCCAAATTCCAGCACCGTCCGTCCCTCAGCAGCCCGAACCACCCGGTTTGCCTTGGTGGCAATCAGGCTCTGGTGATTGACAGTCAGCAGCAGGTAGGTTTCCACCAGCTGGGCCTCAATTGCAGGAGCGCGGACCGTAATGATGGGCTCTCTGGGGAACACAGGCGTTCCCTCCGGAACCGCCCAGATATCGCCGGTAAACCGAAAATCTGCCAGATACCGGAGAAATTCCTCGCTGAACATTTTCCGCTCTCTCAGGTAGGCAATATCCTCCTGGCTGAAGTGCAGATCCTGAATATACTCCACAATCTGCTGCAGGCCCGCCGCAATGGCAAAGCCGCCGCCGTCGGGGCAGCGCCGGAAGAACAGGTCAAAATAGGTGATACGATCCTTGTAGCCCTTCTCGAAATAGCCATGGCCCATGGTCAGCTCATAGAAGTCACAGAGCATTGTCATATTGAGCTTGTCGTTTACTTTCATCGGTAGTCCACCTCTGTAAAAATTATGGCTATATTATAGGACATAAAACCCGAAATGGCAATCCTTTTTATCAAATGTTAAGAAGCAAATTGACTTTTTGCTTCAATTTCACTATATTGAAGGCACAGGAGGGAACCGTGGTGCCGTGCAGGGTCGCCGCTTTCTCCGCCGCTTACGCTGAAGGTTGAATGGGCGGAAGTTCCCGGATAAGACATGCACAAGCTCTGAGGAGGCAGTTATTATGGAAGATTATGGCGCAATGATTCGCAGTACCTTTGAACTGGGCTCTGTCCGGGATGCCCAGGTCCTGTTTGAAGCCATGGTAAAAAATGCTTTTCCCACCTTCCATTTCCGACATCTGGAGCTCATTCGCTTCACGAATGAGGGGCCCTGTATGGAAGGCCGCAACTGGAATCACGTTTTTGAAATCCGCCAGACGTGCCTGCAGGGCTCCCCGGTTTGGTCAGTCCACTGCCATAGGGTCACCATGGGAAAAACCCCGGACAAGCAAGTGTACCTGGACCATATGACACTGGGATTTGTGCAGTATCAGGAATAAATAAATCGTCAATCCAGCCAAGTGGATTGACGATTTTTGTGTTATTTTGCCCGATCCGCTTCAATGAGGCGCTTCAGGGCTTCGATACCCACCTTGATGGCACCGGAGGTATCCTCCGTCATGGGCATGAACATACCGGCCTTCTCCCGCTCCTGGTTCCACACGGTGTGGAAGCAGCTGCCGCAGCGAACGTGGAGAGCGGCGGCTACCACAAACAGGGCAGCGGACTCCATTTCGCTGGCCTTGACACCCAGGCGCTTCCAGCTCTCCCACTTATTCAGCAGCTCGTAGTAAACCGGGGATTTTTCCGGGCTGTGCTGACCGTAGAAGGCGTCCTTGCACTGAACAACACCGGTATGGGTCCGGTAACCCATACTCTCACCGGCCTGCTTCAGGGCGGATGTCACATCAAAATCTGCCACAGAGGGGAATTCAATGGGGGCATACTCCAGGGAGGTATGCTCGAAACGGATGGCACCGGTAGCCACGACCACATCGCCGGGCAGAACATCCAGATCAATGCCGCCGCAGGTGCCCACCCGGATGAAGGTATCCGCGCCACACTTGACCAGCTCCTCCATGGCGATGGCAGCAGAGGGGCCGCCGATGCCGGTGGAGCAGACAGAAACCTTTTCTCCCAGCAGTGTGCCGGTATAGATATTATACTCCCGGTTCATTCCGATATGGACCGGATTATCAAAATGCTTTGCGATGGCTTCACACCGTCCCGGATCGCCGGGCAGAATCACATAGCGGCCAACATCCCCCTGGGTGCAGCGAATATGGAATTGCTTTTCAGTTTCCTGCATAGGAAATCCTCCTTGTGAAAATGTTCAAAAACAGTATAGCATAAATTTTATATTTTGGCAAGTTATTTAAATCCGGGCAAAAATCAGCTCTTCACAGCCGGTGTTCCGGTGCTTCTCTGCCCCAAAAACAACCCCGGTCAGTTCCCCGATAACCAGCTCACAAGTGGTGTTCGCCAGGCAGCCCAGGCACAGGTGACCGCCGATTGTGCTCAGGTACTCTTTTGACGGGGCGATATGGATATGATATTTTGCGGCACCGATGGTCCCGTTGAGGCTATTGATCGGCGGCAATTCTTCCGCAGGATGCGGGTGTCGTCCTGCCAGACCTTCCGTTTAGAAAAAGCTGACCTGACTGGTATCCGGGAGGCTTCCAAAGGCGCCCGCGTCCTTCAGCATCTGGATATGGGTCTTGGAAACCTTGGGGCAGGCCAGGGAAAATTCCTCAATAGAGAGGAAGCTCTTGCCCTTCCGGCCCTCCATAATATCCCAGGCGGCACTTTCGCCCAGACCCGAGATGGCTACAAAGGGGGGCAGCAGCTTTCCGTCCTTAATCAGGAACTTGGTTGCGTGGCTTTCGTAGACATCGATGGGGGCAAATTCAAAGCCCCGAAGATAGAATTCGTACACCACCTCCAGCGTAGTCAGCAGGTCTTCATCCTTGGCGGTGGAATCCTCGTTGCTGTCGATGGCATCAATGTTCTCAATGGCCTGCTCCATGCCCTGACACATCCGGGCCGCGTCAAAGCCGCCCTTCTGGCTGCGGCGATAGAAGTAGGCCGCATAGAAGGCCAGCGGATGGTATACCTTAAACCAGGCAATCCGGAAGGCCATCATAACATAGGCCACGGCGTGGGCCTTGGGGAACAGATACTTGATCTTCTTGCAGGA
>CAZDFB010000038.1:0-15637 GCA_964504605.1 uncultured Oscillospiraceae bacterium
AAAGGGCGACGTGCTTTTTCTTATGCTTTTTCCTTTTTTTGACCGTAGCCGTAGCCATAGCCGTAGCCTCTGGGAATCCGGCGGCGGGGAACGTCGTTTAGAATGCAGCCCGTCAGGGGAATATCCCGCTGGTAAAGGCCCTCAATGGAGTCCAGAATCTGGGCCTCCACCGCGTGATCCTGCCGGACAACGTACAGCACACAGTCCGCGTACCGTCCAAACAGAGCCGTATCCGACACCACGCCGCAGGGAGGACTGTCCACAACCACATAGTCAAACCGCTCCTGTAGGGCTTCCAGAACCCGCCGCAGTGCCTTGGCATCGATGCTGTAGTGGCGCTTGCGGGTGCTGGGACCGGAAAGATACCAGAGGTTGGTGCCGGGAACCGGATTCAGGCAGCTCTCCACGCTGAGGCTGGAATCCCGCAGACAGTCAATCAGGCCCTTCTGGGACCGACCGGCGCCGAACATCCGGCAGACGGTCTGATTTCGCAAATCCGCGTCCAGCAGCACCACGGTGTTGCCCTCCTGAGCCAGGGACAGGGCCAGGTTGGCACAGATGGTGCTCTTGCCCTCGCTGGGGACGGTACTGGTCAGCAGCACCGTCTGCCCGTTTTTGTCCGCCAGCTGTCGGCGGACCTTGACCCGCAGACTCCGCAGGGCCTCTGCCAGCGCCCGGTCGTCCTCGGAATTGATGAAGGAGCGGTTAACGGACCGGCGCTTTTTCAAAATGACATGGGGCAGGGTAGCCAGCAGCGGCAGATTGACCACCTTTTTCAGATCATCCACGCTGTCAATGGTCCGGGTGGTCATGGCCTTCAGGAAAACCAGAGCCAGTCCCAGAATCAGCCCCAGGGCGACGCCCTTCACCAGGGAGCCGGTGCCGGAAAACCGGTTATATGGGGCGGTGGGAACACTGGGATTCTCCCGCATGATGATCTGGGGATTGTCCACCATATACACCGCCACATCCGGGTAAACCTCAATCACTGCCAGAAGAATATCGTAGGCATCCTGCGCCCGGGAGCTGCGGACCGTCATCTGCAGCAGGTTGCTGTTTTCCGCAACCACTTTGGCGGTGACGGTGCCGTTGATATAGGAGGTGTTCAGCCGGGCCATCACCAGATCCCGCATCACATCGGTGCTGACAAGATAGGAGAAGGACTCCGCCATGCTTTTGGCGGCGGCGCTGTCGTAATACTGGCTGGAGGTAAACACATTGTCCGAGCCGACACCGGAGCTGACGGAGAAAACCGCCTTTGCCTCATACCGGGGGCTGAAGCTCTGCCGGGCCCGGAGGTAGAAGAAGCCGCCGAAGGCCACCGCCAGGACGAGCACCAGAACCCACATGGTCCTGAAGGCCTTCCAGCACCGGCTCAGAATGCGGATCAGGTCGATCTGCTCCAGATTATTTTCACTCTCCATGCTTTGCGCCTCCTTTCGCCTTTCGCTTTTTGCTGTGACCGTAGCCATAGCCGTATCCGTAGCTATACCCATAGCCGTAGCCCTCGGTAACGGAGGTGGTCATATCGTTGAGGACAACGCCCAGAAATTTCGAGCCGGAGGCGCGGAGGGTATCCGCCGCGTCGTTGATGTCACAGGCGGGGGTGTGGTCCTGCCGCACCACCAGCATGGTAGCATCCACCTTCTGGGCCAGTGCCTCCGCCTCAGCGAAGAGCCCCATGGGCGGGGTGTCCAGAATCACAAAATCGAAAATCCGCAGCTGCCGCAGCAGCTCGCCCATGGTGGGCCCGGACAGCAGCTCGGCGCAGCGCCGGTCGGAGCCCTTGGGGAAGAGCATGAATAAGCCCAGCTTTTCATGGCGCTGCATACACTGCACCAGGGTATTTTTCGTCAGGGGCATGGCAAGCAGCTTGTTCAGGGGAATGTCCGAGGCGTATTTTCCGTCAAAAAAGGCGTTCAGGCTGGGATTGCGCAGGTCGCAGTCCAGCACAGCCACCCGCTTGCCCATGATGGACAGGGCGGCACCCACATTTCCCGCGATGGTGGATTTTCCTTCGTTTTCGCCCACACCGGTGACCATGAAGACCCGGCTGCCTGTGGCGGCGGATTCATGCTCCAGCTGGGCGCAGATGGTGTTGATCTGCTCTGTGTAGGTAAAGCTGGTGGTGGGGGCGAAGACCTGCAGGGGCCGATTGTCCGGCCTGCGCTTCAGCCTGTCCAGTCCCCGGCGCCGGTCCTCCCGGTATACCGAGGCCACCACATGGGCATCCAGCAGATGCCGGGCGCCGGAGCGGGTCTGGACCGTTCCCTGCTGGACGAACATCCAGCACAGCAGGGCGGCTATGGCGGCGCCTCCCAGCACAGCCCCCTTCATGGCAAGGCTGCGGCTGCTGACGGGATTGATGGGCGTGGCGGAAACGGTGGGATTGCGCAGAACCTGCACAATGCAGTTGGCGGAAACATAGCCCGTATAGGTGGGCAGCAGATCCGCGACTGCCTGCAGCGCCAGGAAGGCCCGTTCCGGCGAGGTGTCGGTGACGGATACCAGAATGAAGTTGCTACCGGTGATCTGGCTTGCGGAAATGCTGCCGGAGAAGCTTGCCAGGGAATCCCCGGAGGCACGGATATGCTCCGTGGTCAGGTCTGTTCCCAGCATTTCCGTAAGCACCGCGGTGACCTCCCGGGCGGAGCTGATGTTGCTGCCGGTGGTGTAGGAGGTCCGCCGGGAGGTGACGGCATAGGTGGTGCTGGCCCGGTATTTGGGGGTGTGGAGCACACTGGCGTACAGCGAGGCGCACATGGCGGCAATCACCGCTCCAACCAGAATCATCCACAGATTCCTGACCAGAAACTGCATCAGACAGCTGACGGAAATATCGGAAAAATGAAATTCGTTCTTTTTCATGGTGTTCCTCCTCATTCCACCACCACCGTAAGCACGGCGGTGCCCACAGTGGCGTTGTCATAGCAGCGGTAGTAGACCATGTATGTACCGGCGGTGGCGGTGTCCACCTTGCCGGAAATCTCCACATCCGAGGCGGACAGGGCGCTTCCGGCGGCGCTGGCGCTGCTGAAGTAGTCACCAGCCTGGAAGCTGTCCCCCCTGCTCAGGTAGACCAGGTAGCTTTTCAGCTCCACCCGGGGCCGGGCGGAGGTGCCGCTTTCCAGAATCACCGGCAGGGTGACCCGGGCGGTGTCGCCCATGGAATTGGTGACCTGGAGGCTCACCGTGTAAATCTCCGGGTCGGAGGTGGCGCTCAGGGCGGAGACCCGCACATCCGAGGTGATGTCCCCGTCAATGCTGTCCAGAACCTGAAGCCGGTCCAGCAGCTGGATGGAGGCGTTGGCGCTGTAGCGCAGGGGCTCCTTCACGGAAAAACGGGGACGGCTGTAGTCGGTATAGCGGATCCGGCGGGTCAGGGAGGCCATATTGCCGTCGCTGTCGAATACCAGATAGGTGACCTTGGCGGTATCGTCGGAGATCAGCTTGGAAACGCCCTGAATCTGGATCCGGTCGGTCAGATTTCCGTCCTGCCGGTCAGTGGCCCGGAGCCCGGAGAGCAGAACCTCCTGGGAATCGGTTACGGAAATATCCAGCGTGTCGCTTTCGCATTCCAGAACGGGCCCGACATTGCGCCCGGTAATGCTCTGGGACAGACTTGTCAGGCAGAATACGGTGCCGACCAGCACCAGCAGCGTGATTAAAAGGATTTTTAGTGTTCTCATGGCAGCTCCTGAAATTGAGAATAATTGGTTCCTGAATCTTTCTATAATACCACGAAACCGGGTCCGTGTAAATAAATTGCCGGTCAATTTTTGGAAAAGGCCCGCTGTGCGGGTGGAAATCCCCGGGGGAATGTGCTATAATGGCGGAAAATCCTACTCCGGCCTTACCATGTCCTGTCCCGCCAGCAGACGGCGGGGATTTTCCTCCAGCATCACCCGGACATAGTCCTCCGGGCAGCGCTCCTCCAGAGTCCGGCGCAGGGCCCGCATATCCGTGGTCCGCCGGTCAACGCCGTGGGCATCGCTGGCAAACAGATGGACCAGCCCGCTCTGGAGCATCCGGGAGGCGGCCTGCTGGACCCGGGGGCCGAAGGCACCCAGAAGGCTCCCCTTGTTCAGCTGGAGCACCCAGCCCCTGCGAAACCACTGCTGGGCCAGGGACGGGTCCCGCTGCAGGGCCTGATAGCGCTCCGGGTGGGCCACCGCGATGCGGTAGCCGTATGAGGCCAGGGTCCGGAGCATCTCGTCCATGTAAACCGGCGATTCGTTGAAGTAAAATTCACACAGAAGGTAGTCCGTATTGCCCAGCGTCGGCAGCATTCCCTGCTTTCCCAGCCGGGGGGTCTGGGGCAGGCAGAGGATTTCGCTGCCCGGGTAAAGGGTCAGGGGAATGTCCGCCAGGCTCAGTGCCCGGCACAGGGTCTGGTACCGGCTCAGAATCTGGGGAATCCGGCTCAGGGAAGCTTCCTCTCCCCGAAAGTGGGGCGTGGCGATGATGGCCTCCGTTCCGCCGGCAAGGGCCATCCGGGCCATGGTCAGGGACTCCTCCAGATCCGAGGCACCATCGTCAATATCCGGCAGGATATGGCAGTGTATGTCAATCATGGCCTTCCCCCCTTGTGTATGGACTAAAAATAATTATCAGCACCCTATAGTATACCACAAAATCCTGGGGTGATGCAATACCTTGGGCCGGATTTTGGCCCGGAAAGGAGCCGGATATGGCAATTGACCGGCAAAAAGAATCAGAAGGAGCCCTCTCCGGCGGAGAGAGCTTCCGCCTCCTGCGGGAGAAGGCCAGAGACGGCTCCCTTCGGGAGGTCTGGCAGGACTGGAAGTGGATTCTTTCCTTCAGCCGCCGCCGGTGGCTCCGGATCCTGCTGTATACCCTCTTCGGCATCGGCACCAGTGCCGTCTCCCTGGGGGCCGGAGTTCTGAGCAAATACCTGATCGACAGCATCGTGTCGCTGGACAAGGCACGGCTGGTGCCCCTGGCGCTGGCTATGGTGGCGGCGGGAGCGGTCAGCGTCCTGTTCGGCAGCGTCAGCGCCCGGTTCTCCGCCCGGCTGGGAGTGACCATGCAGAATGATGTCCGGCGGCAGGTTTTCAACAGCCTGCTGGATTCCCGGTGGATGGAGCTGACCCGGTTTTCCACCGGCGACCTGCTCTCCCGGCTGAACGGGGATGTGAATACGGTGGCGGGCTGCGCCGTCAGCTGGCTGCCCACGGTGGTCATCCAGCTTTTCACGCTGGTGGGGACGCTGTGCGTGGTCCTCTATTATGACCCGGTGATGGCCCTGATTGCCTTCGCCTCCACGCCGGTGCTTTTTCTGGCATCCCGGAGCCTGCTGCGCCGCCAGCGCCATTTCCAGAAGCGGATGCGCCAGGTGGCGGGGGGCATCTCCAACTTTGAATCGGAAACCTTCCGCAATATCGATACACTCAAGAGCTTCGGCGTGGAGGCGGATATGAGCCGGAAGCTGGAAAGCTGGCAGGAAACCTACCGGGATGTGGCGCTGGAATATAACCGGTTTTCCGTCCGGACCAATATCCTGCTCTCCGCCCTGGGCACCGCCGTGCAGTACCTGGCTATGGGCTACTGCCTGTTCCGGATGTGGCGGGGAGAGATTCTCTTTGGCACCATGGTGCTGTTTTTGCAGCAGCGCAGCAGCCTGTCCTCGGCATTTTCCGCCCTGGTGGGCCAGATTCCGGCGGCCCTCAGCGGCAGCGTGGCTGCCGAGCGGATCCGGGAGCTGACCCGGCTGGAGAAGGAGCCCCGGCGGTCTCAGTGCCTCCGGGCGGAGGGCCCCTGCCGGCTGGAGCTGCGGGATGTCCGGGCCGGCTATGCCCCTGGCAGAAGCGTGCTGTCCCAGGTGGAGCTGACGGCCCAGCCCGGTCAGGTGGTGGCACTGGTGGGCCCCTCCGGCGAGGGCAAGACCACCCTTATGCGGCTGCTGCTGGGCCTGATTCCGCCCCAGCAGGGAGAAATTTATCTGGTGGACCGGGAGGGCAACCGGCTGGACCTGGGCAGCGATACCCGGCACCTTATCGCATATGTCCCCCAGGGGAATACGGTCCTGGCAGGCACCGTGGCGGAGAATCTGCTGCTTGCGGCCCCGGAAGCAACCCCGGAGGAGCTGACCGCGGCGCTGAAGGATGCCTGCGCCTGGGAGTTTGTCTCCCGGCTTCCCCAGGGAATCCACACACCCATCGGGGAGGGAGGCAAGGGCCTGTCCGAGGGCCAGGCCCAGCGGATCGCCATTGCCCGGGCGCTGATGCGCAAGGCTCCGGTGCTGCTGTTGGACGAGGTGACCAGCGCCCTGGACCCGGAGACCGAGGAGCGGGTGCTGGAAAATCTGACGGCCCGGGGCTATACCTGCGTGGCAGCCACCCACCGGCTTTCGGTGCTGGACCGGTGCCAGCGGATCTACCGGGTCCGGCAGGGCCGGGTGGAGCCTATAACACCGGAGGAGGCCCGCCGGTCGCTTTAAAAAATTCTTCGGAAAAAGAGGGACGGTTGCACATTTCTGTGCAACCGTTTCCTGTTTTTTGACCAGGTTTGAAGGGGTTTTCCCCGGAAAATAACGGTTTTCAGGAGGAAGAATTATGACGATTATCCACGAAATTCAGATGGATCTGGCCCGGCCCGGGCCCGTTCCCCGGATCACGGCAAAGCAGGGGGAGGTCCTGAGCCGCCGGGTGGCCCTGAAACTGCTGGAAAACGGCAGTCCCTGGACGCTGCCCCCGGAGGCAGGGGTAGTGATCCGCTATCACGCCTGCTGTCCCGACGGCACCGATGTCCGGGGCATCTACGACACCCTGCCAACCGGCGAATGCGCAAGCAGCCGGACCGATGGGGGCCTTACCCTGGAGCTGGTGCCCCGGATGCTGGAGGGCTGGGGCCTGGTGACGGTGGATGTGCTGTTTTCTCTGGACAGCCGGCTTCTGGCAACGGGAAATTTTGAAATTCTGGTGGAGCGGGCACCTGCGGAGGGCACCCGTGGAGAATTTCAGGGCTATTACGAGGTGTGCTCTCTGGAGCAGCTGAACAACTGGATCCGGCAGACGGAGCTGGAGCTTTACAACATCCAGGCCCGGATCGATGAGCTGGCGAAGGCCTGAAAAACGGATTTTGGGGGACGATGAAGCCATCGTCCCCCAAAATTATGCTTATTTTACTTCTTGAACAGGCCGCCCAGGCTGCCCAGAGCGTCGCCAACCTTGTCCAGCTTGATCTTGGCCTTGATGCCGTCGATAAGCTGGTTCACCTGGTCATCGGGCAGGTCCACGCCGATGAGCTCCTCCAGCACGGAGGCGGGATTGCGCTCGAACTTTGCCATCAGGTTCTTGTCAGAAGTGAGCTTTTTGACGATTTCTTCGATTTTTGCCTTGATATCCATGGTAATTCTCCTTTTTTCTTAGATGTGCTTATCGGTCTGCCGGGGCAGACCGTTATGGAAGTGGGGAGGAGGGCGGTTCGCTGTCCGCTTCCACCGCTGCCTCCGGGGCGTTTTTCCGCACGCTGTCAATGCCGTTTTCGCAGCTGGAGCGGAGCCGGTAGCCCTCGGAGAAGGCGATGATCTCTCCGTTGCGGGCCTTCAGACGGAAGCGGAACTGACCGGACCTGTCCTGATACAGCTGGAATTTCGGATTGGACAGGGGCTTCTCCGGCGGCAGGGTCAGATCCTCCACCGGAGCCCGGAGGGCGTTTTTCCGAACGCTTTCGATGCCACGGCGGCAGGCAGCCGGGGTGGCATAGACCCCGGAGGAGAGGATGACCTCCCCATTGGGGGCCCGCAGGTCAAATTTATGCCCGGAGGGCACCGGTCGAATGACAAAGCGGCTCATAGCGTCCTGTAAATGCCGAAGCCGTAGGGCTCCAGAAGGCACCAGGTCTGCACATCGCCGGTGAGCAGATTCCGCAGGGGTCTGCCCAGGGAAATATCGGCGCTGTCCCGGTCGGAATAGTTTTCCACAAAGATGTAGGTATGCTCACCGTCTGTCCGGGTATGGGCGGTAACGCCGTGGGGAAGGGCACCGTCCGCTTCCACAGCGGAGCGGATATCCAGCTCCCGGAGCAGGTTGGCGAAAATGGCTTCCTTCAGGCTGCCGCTGTCCCGGCAGGCCTGATAGATGGCCTGACCGCTGCCGTAGCTGCTGCGGGTCACGGCGGGCTGGGAACGGTAGAAGCCGTCGTCGTAATGGGCCAGAGCCTGGGCACCGCGGAGGTGAATCACCTCACAGTAGTCCACCAGCTCGTGAACAAGGCCGTCCATCCGGGCGTGCTGCCGGTCCTGGGGGTAGAGGGTGTCGATCTCCTCGGCCTCAATGCCGAAGACCTCCTTCAGGCCGTTTCCGGGAATGCCGCCCAGGAAGCAAAGGTCGTTTTCATCCACGGTGCCCAGCATATAGGTGGCGTAGAGGGTGCCGCCGCCGCTGACGTAGGCCTTCAGGTTTTCCACGGTGCGGCTGTTGGTCAGGTAGAGCATGGGGGCGACGACCAGCTTATAGCGGGAGAGATCCGCCTGGGGGGCAACGATATCGCAGTCGATGCCCCGCTCCCAGAAGATTTTATGGTAGGAATAGCAGGTTTCCCGGTACTTTTTGTCGTTTTTCGCAAAGCCCTGGGCATCGTCCAGGGCCCACATATTCTCCCAGTCGAAGATGATGGCAACCTGGGAGGATGTCAGGGTTCCGGCAATTTCGTCAATTTTCTCCAGAATGGTGCCGGTGGTCTGAACCGAGCGGAAGACCCGGGTGTTTTCCGTGCCGTCGTGGCCCACCACCGCGCCGTGGAACTTTTCCGAGGAGCCACGGCTCTTGCGCCACTGGAAATACTGGACGCTGTCGCTGCCGTGGGCTACGGCCTGGAGGGAGGAGAGCACATCCAGCCCTGGGCGCTTGAGTTTGTTGAAGGATTTCCAGTTCACCAGGCTGGGGGTGGATTCCATCAGAAGGAAGGGCTTGCCCTTCATGGTGCGGTAGAAATCGTGCCAGAAAGCGGTGCGCTGGGCAATGATGGCATCATCGGTGCTGTGCCACTCGGGATAGGAGTCCCAGGAGGCGAAATCAATGACATCCGCTACCTTATTATAGTCCAGGTCGTAGAACTCGAACATCATATTGATGGTGACGGGCAGACCGGGGCTCAGCTCCCGGATGGGAGCGGTCTCGTTGCGGATGAAATCCATGGTCTGCTGGGTGACGAACCGCCGCCAATCCAGATTCAGGCCGTGAAGACCCTGCTCCGTCCGCATTCCCGGAGGGTCGATTTGGTCAAAGCTGTCGTAGGTGTGGCTCCAGAAGGTAGTCCAGTAGGCCCGGTTCAGGGCGTGGATATCGTTGTTGAATTTCTTCCGCAGGAAATCCCGGAAGGCCTGGGCGCAAAGGGGGCAGTGGCACTCGCCGCCGTATTCATTGGAGATATGCCAGGCGACCACCGTGGGATTGCTGCCGTAGCGCTGGGCCAGACGGCGGTTCATTTCCCGGACCTTCTCCCGGTAGACCGGGGAGGTGAAGCAGTGGTTGTGCCGCCCGCCGAAGCCGGCCCGGACACCGTCGGGCCAAACCCGGAGGACCTCCGGATATTTATCCGCCATCCAGTGGGGCCGGGCACCGGAGGGGGTGGCGAGAATCACCTTGCCGCCGTTTTTACCGATGCGGTCAATGGTCTCGTCCAGAAATGTGAAGTCATATTCGCCCTCCCGGGGCTCCAGCATGGACCAGGAGAAAATGCCCACGGACATTTCATTGCAGTGGGCCAGCTTCATCAGACGCATATCCTCGTCCCAGATGGATTTGTCATCGATCCACTGCTCGGGGTTATAGTCCGCGCCGTGGAGAAAATGGGGGAAGGTCTGGCAGGGGTGCTTTTTCAGTGTCATGGCAGTAACCTCCGTAATTATTCTCAGGGCTATGGTAACACGAACGGCGGGGCAAATCAACTGTTTTTCCCGGATATCTTCCGCCGGGGCCGGTGGGTTTTTGTGGTTGCCATCGGAAAAGCTCCGTGGTATAATCCCAGAAAAAGGAGGCTTTGGTATGAAGAAGACAGTGGTTTTTCGGGGGCTTTCCCTGCTGACGGCGGCGCTGCTGACGGCGGCGCTGGCGGGCTGCGCCGCCCCCAATCCATCCGCCGGGGAGCCGGAGAGCACCACCCCCGCCGGGAAGCTGGAGGGCTCGGGGCTTTATGTGAAAAAAGTGGAAAATCTGCCGGAGGATTTTATCATGGGCATGGATGCCTCCTGCGTTCCCGCCCTGGAGGACAGCGGCGTGGTTTTCCGGGATGCCCAGGGCCGGGAGCAGGATGTATTCAAGACCCTGGCGGAGCACGGAATCAACTATATCCGGGTCCGGGTGTGGAACGATCCCTTTGACGGGGCGGGCAACGGCTACGGCGGCGGAAACTGCACCATCGATACTGCTGTGGAGATTGGACAGCGGGCGACAAAATACGGCATGAAGCTGCTGGTGGATTTCCATTACTCCGATTTCTGGGCGGACCCCGGAAAGCAGATGGTGCCGAAGGCCTGGGCAGCCATGGACCTGGAGGAGAAGAGCCGGGCGCTGTACAGCTATACGCTGGAGAGCCTGACAAAGCTGAAGGAGGCCCAGGTGGCGGTGGGCATGGTCCAGATCGGCAACGAAACCAACGGGGCCATGTGCGGCGAGACCAAATGGCCCGGCGTGACCACCCTGATGAAGGCCGGTGCCCGGGCCGTGCGGGAGGTGCTGCCGGAGGCAATGGTGGCGGTACACTTCGCCAACCCGGAAAATACGGAAAGCTATGCCAGCTATGCCGCCAATATGGACTACTACGGCGTGGATTATGACGTGTTCGCGTCCTCCTATTATCCCTACTGGCACGGGACGCTGGAAAACCTGTCCCAGGTGCTGACCCGGGTCAACGAAAAATACGGAAAAAGGGTGATGGTGGTGGAAACCTCCTATGCCTACACCGGGGAGGATACGGATTTTAACGGAAATACCATTTCGGAGGACAGCGACGTTACCAAAAATTACCCCTACACCGTTCAGGGCCAGGCCAGCAGCGTCCGGGATGTGATTGCCACGGTGGCGGCGATTCCCGGCGGTATGGGCGTTTGCTACTGGGAGGGCACCTGGATTACCGTGGGTCAGAACTCCCGGGAGGAAAATTGCGCCAAATGGGAGGCCTTCGGCTCTGGCTGGGCCAGCTCCTTCGCGGCGAAATACGACCCGGAGGATGCGGGAAAATGGTATGGCGGCTGTGCTGTGGACAATCAGGCCATGTTTGATGCCCAGGGAAGACCGCTGGAATCGCTGGGGGTTTTCAATCTGGTCCGCTATGGCAACGAGACGGAGCCCAGGGCCGATGCGGTGGAGGACACGGCTCTGGCCTTTGACGCGGGAAGCCAAATTCTGCTGCCGGAGACGGTGAATGCCATTTTTACCGACGGAAGCCGGGCACCGGTGCCGGTGCAATGGGATGTGACGGCGGAGCAGCTGGAGAAAATGACCGGCAGCGCGGGAAGCTACACTGTCACCGGAACCGCCCAGGGGCTGGAGGCCCGGGGGTACATAACCGTTTCCGGGCGGAATTATCTGGAAAATCCCGGCTTTGAAACGGGGGAGCTGAGCCCCTGGCTTCTGACGGAGCTGGGCAGAGCCAACGAGCTGTGGCTGGAGGAAAAGGTGACGGATTCCCTCACCGGCAGCTGGCATATGCACTTCTGGAGCGAGCGGGCGGACAGCGTGGAATTTACGCTGGAGCAGCAGCTGGAGACCCTGGAGCCGGGAAGCTACCGGTTCCGCATTTCCGTCATGGGCGGCGACTGCGGTGAGGCGGAGGTTTACGCCTATGTGAAGGTCAACGGCGTTCCGGTGGGCCGGGGGGATACGGGCTTTACCTATTATAATGAATGGCACACCGCCCAGACACCGGATTTCCGGTGCGGGGAGGGGGACACGGTGACGGTGGGCATCTACGTCAGATGTCCCCAGGCGGGGGCCTGGGGCAAGATCGACGATGCCGTTCTCAACGCGGTGACATAAATGAGGAAGGAAGATACCATGAAGAAAAAAGTTTTACGCTTTGCCGCGGCGGTCCTTACCGCTGTGATGCTCCTGGGGCTGCTGGGCTGCGCCGGGGACCGGGGGGATGTGGAAACGGAGATCTCCGGGGAGGGAAATCCTGCCGGGAACGGGGCTGTGCTGGTGGCAGATACCACGGAGGACAACTACCGGACCTTTTATCAGATTTTCGTAGGGTCCTTTGCCGACGGAAACAACGATACCATCGGTGACCTGCGGGGCATTATCAACCATTTTGACTATCTCAACGACGGAAATCGGGATTCTCAGACCAGTCTGGGGGTTCAGGGCATCTGGCTTTCCCCGATTTTTGCCTCTCCCAGCTATCATAAATACGACACCACCGATTACTATGCCATCGACTGGCGCTTCGGTCAGGAGTCGGATCTGGTGGAGCTGGCTCAGTTGTGCCAGGAGCGGAACGTGAAGCTGATTCTGGACCTGGTTATCAACCATACCTCCAGCCAGCATCCCTGGTTCCTGGCCTGCAAGGCTGCCCGGATTGAGGGCAATACGGAGGACCCCTACTATGATTTTTACACCTGTGTCACCGAGGAGGAAAAGGTGGGGGGCAGAACCTACCAGAAGCTGGGCGGCGGCTGGTTCTATGAGTGCAATTTCTCCGGGGATATGCCGGAGCTGAATTTCGACAATGAGGCCGTCCGGCAGGCGGTGCTGGATGTGGCGAAATATTACCTGGAGCTGGGTGTAGACGGCTTCCGCTTTGACGCGGTGAAGTACATTTACTACGGCGATACGGAAAAAAGCGTTGCCTTCTGGGAATGGTACATGGACGAGCTGAAAAAAATCGACCCGGAGGTTTACTGCGTAGGCGAGTGCTGGTCCGGCGAGGCGGAGATCCTCAGCTATTACACCGCCATGAACTGCTTCAATTTCGCCATGAGCCAGGCAGAGGGCGTGGCGGCAACGGCAGCCAAGGGCAACTCCCTTTCCACCTTTACCAACTATGTGGTTTCCTACCAGGAGAAGGTTCTGGAAGCCAATCCGGAAGGAATGGCGATTTCCTTCCTGTCCAACCACGATATGGACCGGATTGCCGGAACCTTCGTGACGGAAAACAATATGCGAATGGCGGCAAACCTCTATCTGCTGAGCCCCGGCTCACCGGTGATCTACTACGGCGAGGAGCTGGGTCTGCGGGGATCCCGGGGCAGCGCCAACACGGATGCCAACCGGCGGCTGGCAATGCTCTGGGGCGACGGGGACCTGGTGAAGGACCCGGTTGGCACCACCTATGACCAAAGCAAGCAGATAAAGACCACCGCCGCAGAGCAGCTGGCGGATGAAAACAGCCTGCTGCGCTACTACTGCGCCCTGCTCTCCGTCCGGCACCGGTATCCGGCAATTGCCCGGGGCAGCTACAGCGCCCTGAGCACCAGCGACAAGCATCTGGGTGGCTTCCTGGTGCAGTGGCAGGAGGAAAAACTGCTGATTCTGCACAACAACGCCACGGAGGAGATCACGGTGGACATTTCCCAGTGCGAGGGCCTGGAGGGCATGACCCCGGAGACGCTCTGCGAGGCCATCGGCGTGGGCAGCGCCAGCCTGGAGGGCACAATGCTGACGGTGGCGGGGCAGACCAGCGTAATCCTCCGGTGAGGAGCTTGTTGTGATTGCCTAAAATACGGAGTACAAAATTGTTCAAAACTCCGAAATTGAAAAAATCCGCGGAAAAAGCTCAGTTTTTACTGGGCTTTTTCTTTTTTCTGTGCTATAATACACAGCGGAATCAAAGGATGAAGCCCGCGGATACGGAGCCCCGGAAATGGGGGAAGAAAGGCGGGTGTTGTTATTTCTTCTAAAATGGAAACGTTTCCATTGTTCGTTTAAGCTGAAAATGTGTAAAGTGCACATTTTCAGGAGAGCGGGTACAAAAAACGCTTTACAATTTGCACAATTTGCGCTATAATGAGCGGGCAAAAAGAGAATACAGACAGGCGGACTTCCATCAGGAAAGAACCGCCGAACGTAAAAAGGGTACCCTTTTTACGTTCCCGTAAACGGGAACGTAATGACTTCTGGCTTTACCGGCGAATCTGCCGTTACAGCATATTTAAAAAATTTTTCAGGAGGAGAAACAAAAATGAAGAGAATTTTTGCACTGCTGCTGGCTCTCATCATGGTGCTGAGTCTGGCTGCCTGCGCAAACGGCGGCAATACCGACGATACCCAGGCTGAGTCCAAGAATGAAAGCAATAGCGGCAACGAAAACAAGGAAAATAACGAGCCTGCTGACTACAACAGCATCCTGGCCGGTGACTACGGCGAGATCACCATGTGGGTCTCCGAGAGCGACGGCGTTAAGGAGCAGTTCCTGGAGCAGGTTGCTGCTTTCCAGACCCAGTATCCCGACGTGAAGTTCACTATCAAGATCGACGGCATCTCCGAGGCTGACGCTGCCTCCCAGGTCATCGCTGACGTGGCCTCCGCTCCCGACATCTACTGCTTCGCACAGGACCAGCTGACCCGTCTGGTTCAGTCCGCTGCCCTGAGCGCTCCCTCCGGCAATCTGATCGATGCCATCAAGGAAGCCAACTCCGGCGCTTCCGTTTCCGCCGCTTCCGTGGCCGGTACCGTTTACGCCTACCCCCTGACCGCTGACAACGGCTACTACATGTACTACAACACCTCCCTGTTCTCTGAGGAGGATGTGGAAGATCTGGCTACCCTGGCTACCAAGTGCGAGGAGAACAACGTTAAGTTCCGTTTCGCTCTGGAGAATGCCTGGTACAACGCTTCCTTCTTCTATGCTACCGGCTGTACCTCCACCTGGAGCATGGACGTTGACGGCAAGTGGACCGGCGTTGAGGATACCTTCAACTCCGACAACGGCCTGATTGCCATGAAGGGTATGCAGGTCCTGACCTCCTCCCCCGCTTACGACTCCAACGCTGACATCTTCACCGATGCCGGTGTCATCGTTACCGGCGTTTGGAACGCCAACGCTGCTGCCGAGCACTTCGGTGAAAACCTGGGTGCTACCGACCTGCCCAGCTTCACCATTGACGGCGAGAGCTACCACCTGGCCTCCTACTTCGGCTGCAAGCTGATGGGCATCAAGCCCCAGAGCGACGCCAAGAAGCAGACCGTGCTGCACCTGCTGGCTCAGTTCCTGACCAACGAAGAGAACCAGCTGGCCCGGTTCAACTCCTTCGGCTGGGGCCCCTCCAATGTGGCTGCTCAGGGCAACGAGGCTGTCCAGAGCGACATCTCCCTGCTGGCTCTGACCAAGCAGAATGAGTTCGCCGTTACCCAGGGCAACATCAACGGTGCCTGGTGGGATATCGCCAAGCTGCTGGGCGCAGACGCCAAGGCCTCTACCACCGACGACCAGCTGAAGAATGCTCTGCAGGAGTATGAGAATGCCATCAAGGCTGTCCTGACCAAGTCCGACGAAGAGCTGAACGCCTGGGGCGTCATCGGCGGCATCGGCGGCACCAGCTGGGATACCGACTTCCCCATGACCGAACAGGAAGACGGCAGCTTCATGTCCGATGTTCTGGAGCTCCACGCCGGTGAAGAGTTCAAGGTTCGCCAGGGCGGTTCCTGGGATGTCAACTACGGTGCTGACGGCG